>JANYDP010000188.1 GCA_025363535.1 Verrucomicrobiota bacterium
GCTTGCAGAAAGTTCCAAGTTTCAAGTTTCAAGTTCCAAGTCCGACGCAAGTTTTCGCCCGCTCATCGAAGACGCCCTTGCGCTCGGCGCGCATTTGATCGCCGGCGAAATGCGCGACGACGGCACCGCTGTCACGCCGCTGGTTCTCGGCGGGGTTTCACCTTCGTCACAAGTGCTGTGCGCCGACATCTTTGCTTCCGTGCTAGCCATCGTCCCCGTCGCGGACGATGGCGAAGCCGTGCTGCGGACGAACGATTGTCCGTACGCGCTCGCCGCCAGCATTTTTTCGCGCGACGAAGCCGCCGCCCGCGCCCTGGCCGCCCGCATCAACACGGGTTCCATCAGCATCAACGATCTGATTGTCCCCACGGCCGATGCGCGCGTGCCGTTCGGCGGTCGCGGCCGCAGCGGCTTCGGCAGCACGCGCGGCGCGGAAGGTTTGCTCGAACTCACCACGCCCAAAGTCATCACGATCAGCCGCAGCAAATTTCGCCCGGCGTTCGACGAACCGCAGCCGGGCGATGAGCAGATGTTTGGCAACTATCTGAAGTTGGCGCATGGACGCGGTTGTAAATATCGCTGGCCCGCGCTGGTTTCACTGGTCCGAATTGTTTCCCGCAGAAAAAAATCATCCCCGGAAAAATTATGAAATCATCACGCAACGAACGTATCGGAGTCATCGGCGGCGGACTGGGCGGACTCGCCGCCGCCTGCACGCTGGCCGCGCGCGGCTATGCCGTCACGCTGTTTGAGCGCAACGAATGGCTCGGCGGCAAAGCGGCGCAACTGGAAGGCGCGGGCTTTCGCTTCGACATGGGGCCGACCATCGTGACGATTCCGTCCGTGCTACGCCGGCTCTTCACCGAGGCCGGGCGGCGCATGGAGGATTATCTCACGCTGGTGAATCTTGATCCGCAATGGCGCTGCTTTTTCGAGGACGGCTCCGCGCTTGATCTCGCGCAGAATCCAGAGGCGATGGCGAAAACCCTCGACCAATTTGCGCCCGGCACCAATTCCAGCGCGGGCTATCGTGATTTCATGAAGTTGAGCCACCGCTTGAACGACATTTCGTACCGCTTCTTCTTCGACAAATCCATCGGCGGATTGCGCGACATGTTCGATTTCAAAACCGCCTTCGATCCCAAGGTGCTGGCCGACGTTCTGGCCATGCGCATGGGCCGCAGCGTGGCGGGCACGGTGCGCAAATTCAATCCCGACCCGCGCGTCGCGCAGATGATTGACCACTACACGCAATATGTCGGGTCGTCGCCGTATGGTTCGCCCGCCGTGTTGTGCGGCATCGCGCACATGCAGGCCAACGAAGGCGTCTGGTATCCGCTGGGCGGCACGCGTGCCGTGCCGGTGGCGCTGGAGAAACTGGCCCGTGAACTCGACGTGGAAATTCGGACTAATACGAAGGTTGAAAAAATTCTGACAGCAGAGGGTCGGGTCACCGGCTTGCGCACCAATCACAAAGAGGAAATTAAACTCACCGCCATTGTCTCGAACTGCGATTCGGTTCTCACCCATCGGGAGCTGATCAATGGCGCGGTGGGCGCGAAGTTTGAAAAGCGCCGCCACTACGAGGCCGCCTGTTCCGGCGTCGTGCTCTACCTCGGCTTGAACAAACGCTACGATCACCTCGCGCATCACGATTTTGTGTTCAGCCGCGACCCGCACGAGGAGTTTGATTTCATCTACAAAAAGGGCGAACCCGCGCCCGACCCGACGTGCTATCTCGCCGCCACGACTTGCAGCGAACCCGGCACCTCGCCCAAAGGCGGCGAAGCGCTTTACGTCCTTGTCCACACGCCGTATCTGCGTCCACATCATGACTGGAAGAAAATATTTCCGGCCTACCGCCGCACCATCCTCGAAAAACTCAAACGCACCGGCGGCATGAAGGACATCGAATCGCGCATCGTCTTCGAGCGCGCCTTGACGCCGCAGGACATCAAGGATCGCTATCACGTTCTCGACGGCGCGATTTATGGCCTGGCGAGCCACGGAAAATTTCTCGGCGCGTTCAAGCCCGGCAATCGCTCGCCCGATCTGCGCGGACTATATCTCGCGGGCGGCGCGGCGCATCCCGGACCAGGTATGCCAATGGTGCTGATGAGCGGCTGGATTGCGGCGGATGCCTTGGACAAGGACGGCGTGGTCGAGCGCGGCGCGAATGGAGCGCGGGCCTGTGACCCGCAGCGTGTTGAAATGGTGGCGGCGTAAATTTTACCCAATGAGCACACCATCTCCGACAGGTCTTGGGCTGCGCCAGCCCTCTGGCGCTTTGTCTGCGCGCGTTGTCGGAGTTACGCCATCGGAGAGCGGCAGAGGGCTGCCGCAGTCCAGGACGTTGCCGCGCATTTCAAAACCGCTGCTCCGCTGGTTCACCTGGTATTCGCGCCGCTATATTCGGCGACACTTTCATTCGCTGCGCCTCTCGCTCGCCGGAATGCCGCCGGACACACAGGGGCGACCGTTGGTCATCTACTCGAACCACGCTTCGTGGTGGGATGTCCTCGTCTGCCTCGTGCTCAAGGATGAATTCTTTCCCGGCCGCAGCTTGTTCGCGCCGATTGATGCTGACGCGCTGGAGAACTACAAAATGTTCCGCCGCCTCGGCTTCTTCGGCGTGGAACGGGACAGCCGGCGCGGCGCGGTGCAATTTCTCCGCACTGCCGAGGTGATCCTGAAATCACCCAGCCCGTTGCTTTTCATCACGCCGCAGAGCCGCTTCGCCGATGTGCGCACGCGGCCCATTCGTTTTGAGGCTGGGCTGGGCCATCTGGCGGCGCGGGTGGAAGATGCCGTGTTTGTTCCGGTCGTGGGCGAATATGTTTTCTGGGAGGAACGCCTGCCGGAAATTCTGGTGCGCTTCGGTGAGCCCGTGTTAGTGAACCAGCCGCTGGCTTCCCAGTTTGGCAGCGACGCCTGGACAAATCATTTCGAGCGGAAACTGGAAGCCGCGCAGGATGAGCTTGCGGCGGAGGTGAAACTTCGGAACCCGGATCATTTTCAGATAATCCTCAGCGGCACCGCCGGGCAGGGCGGCGTGTATGATTGGTGGCGCGCGCTCACCGCAAGGTGGCGCGGCGAAACATTCCGCAAGGAGCATGGCCGTATATGAATTTGACCACGCTTGCCATCATTGCGCTCGTGCTTGCCGCTCTGCCAGCGGGTTTGTTTCTCGTCAACCTCCTGATTTATCGGCCGATTTGCGATTTACGATTTACGATTTACAAACCGGACGCTTCGCAGGACGTAAATCGTAAATCGAATGTCGTAAATACCCTGTCGGTTTTGATTCCCGCCCGTAACGAGGAACCGAACATCCGCGCCACCTTGGAAGCCGTCCTGGCCAATGACGATTGCACGTTTGAGATCGTCGTTCTCGATGATCATTCGACCGACCGCACCGCCGCCATCGTGGGCGAGTTTGCGCAGCGCGATTCACGGATCCGCTTGGAAACCGCGCCGCCGCTGCCGGCCGGTTGGTGCGGCAAACAACATGCCTGTCATGCCCTGGCGAAACTCGCCCGCCATCCGCTGCTGGTTTTCATGGATGCCGATGTAAGGCTCGCGCCCGATGCCCTGGCGCGCATGGCGAGC
>JANYDP010000508.1 GCA_025363535.1 Verrucomicrobiota bacterium
GCGATGTCGTGGGCGACACTTTGTTTTACGGACGCGGCGCAGGCAAGGATGCCACCGCGAGCGCCGTGTTGAGCGACGTGGCGGATGCCGCGCTGGATTTGAAGTGTGGCACGAAGGCGCGGGTTGCCCCGTTTGTGGCCCATGCCAAAAGCGGACGCGTGGTGCCGATGGATGAAATCACCTCGCGCTATTACGTCCGGTTCAGCGTGCAGGATAAACCCGGCGTGCTGGCGAAAATTTCCGCCATCTTTGCCGCCGCCAAGATCGGCATCTCCTCTGTCATCCAACCCGAGGGCCACGCCGGCGAAAGCGTGCCGCTGATTTTCATGATTCACGACGCGCCGAACGTGGCGATGCGTAAGGCGCTGGCCAAGATTGCGAAGTTGCCCGTGGTGAAGGCCAAACCGGTGATGATTCGCGTGGAAAGTTTTGAGTGATGGGCGCGCTTCTTTTTCACAGCACCAACGGCCAGTCTCCCGCAGTCAATCTGCGCGAGGCATTGCTGCAAGGTCAGGCTCCCGACCGCGGCCTGTATTTTCCGAAACAATTTCCGCGCTTCACGTTCAATGAACTCTCGGCGTTTTCGCGGCTGCCGTATCACGAGATCGCGTTTCGCGTGCTGTCCAAGTTCACCGAAGGCATCGTGCCGCCGGCAGAACTCGCGAAGATGTGCGCGGACGCCTACAACTTTCCCGTGCCGCTGGAAGTCGTGAACTTCCGCACGTTCCTGATGCGCCTTGATCAAGGCCCGACGGCGTCGTTCAAGGATTTCGCGGCGCAGATGATGGCGCGGCTGTTCGGCAAATTTTTGCGCGAGGACGGCAAACAGGTGACGATTCTCACCGCAACGAGCGGCGACACCGGTTCCGCTGTGGCGCACGCGTTCCACAAAATTCCCGGCGTGCGCGTCATCGTTTTATTTCCCACCACGGAAGTGAGCGAAAGCCAGCGCAAGCTGATGACGACACTGAAGGACAACATCCGCAGCGTGGCGATTGATGGAAAATTCGATGACTGCCAAGCGATGGTGAAGCAAGCCTTCGCCGATCCCGCGCTGCAACACATCCCGCTGTCGTCCGCGAATTCCATCAACATCGGACGCCTGCTGCCGCAGAGCGTTTATTATTTTTACGCCGCATCGCGCGTCGCGCAGGCCGGCGAGCCGATTGTATTCTCCGTGCCCAGCGGCAACTTCGGCGACATGATGGGCGCGATTGTCGCGCGCGAAATGGGTTTGCCGGTGCGCAAGATTGTCGCGGCAGTGAATGACAACGACGCGTTTCCGAAATTCCTCACGACTGGCAATTACGAAAAAATTTCGCCGTCGCGCAATTCGCTGTCCAACGCGATGAACGTCGGCCATCCGAGCAATCTCGCGCGGCTCGTTTCCGTTTACGGCGGACAGATGGACGAGACCGGCAAGATCAACCAGTTGCCTGACCTCAACGCGTTGCGCCGCGATATTTTTTCCTCGTCCATTTCCGACGAACGCACCGTCGCGGGCGTCCGCGATTTTTGGAACCAGTTTCAGCTCCTGCTCGAACCGCACGGCGCGGTCGCGTGGCAGGGCTTGCAGGATTGGACGGCGCAGGAACCGCTCGGTAACACGCCCGCCGTCATCGTCGAGACCGCGAACCCGGCGAAGTTTCCCGTCGAAGTGCAAAAGGTCGTTGGTTGGGAACCGGACGTGCCGGCGAACATGATCGCTTCGCTCAAGCTGCCGGAAGATTACGACCACATGGGCGCAGATTACGGGAAGTTCAGGGAGTATTTGATCGCGAAACATTTGTGACCGAAGTGCCGATCTCCAGATCGGCAGGTTGATGTCCGTTCGCTTCAAGCAGATCAGGAGATCGGCGTTCCAATGAGGCGTTGAAAGCCGCCGCCGTTCCCGCCATTCCCCTAGCCAGAAAAAACTTTTCTGTAATGTACCTTGTAAGTTGGTTGATTCTGGGTTAAGCCAGTCGCATTGGCGGCAGAATGGAGCGGTTGCTGCACAATGCTTAACATCAACCCGGTTGTTTTTATGAAACCCAAAACACTCATCTCCTGTACTCCAACACTTCTCCTTTTGGCCACGCTGATCAGCTCGCAACTGGGCCTGGTCGGGGACGCGCGTGCGCAGGTCAACCTGGTCAGCAATGGCAGTTTTACCGCGAACGCCGCGTCGTTTGGGACTTGGCCGGGTTATACCGGAGGTGCCAATCCCGCGAACATCACGGGTTGGAACAACGTTTTCGGTGGTGGCGTGGGTGTGAATGGCGCGGCGGTGAGCTTCGCCTCGCCGAATCCGTTTGGTCCGGCCAATGCCGGCGGCAACACCTACGCCTTTATTCAGGGTGGCACAGGTGAATTGAGCCAAAACCTGTCGCTGGCCGCCAACCGAACATATAAACTTGAGTTTGATGCCGCCACCCGCTCTGGCAACATCGCCACCTTCCGGG
>JANYDP010000509.1 GCA_025363535.1 Verrucomicrobiota bacterium
TTTGCCGGAGCACTTCCATGCCGCCGCCGACCGGCAGCGTGACGTCCAGGACCACCAGGTCAATCCGCACATTGCGAATCAAGCAGAGCGCGTCCGCTGCCGTGGCGGCTTCCGTCACCAAGTCCACCCCGGGCAGTTTGCGCAACATGTCGCCCAGCCGGTCGCGAATGATCGGTGAATGATCGGCGACCAGCACCAGAAACGGATCTGAATTTTCTTTCATCCTCCCAACTTACCGGCGGCGCGGCCCGCTGCCATGAGAGCGATTCTCGAAAGCGTGTCCGAATAATTCTGACACACGAGGACGCCGGCGGTCGGAAAACGTCCCGGTTGCGTTACGCGTCAATCCACCAGTTGATGGCGGAGCGCGTACCGCGCCATGTCCACGTCGCTCTTGAGCCCCACTTTTTCCAGCATCCGGGCGCGGTAGGTGAACACGGTTTTTTCGCCCAGCGACAATGCGACGGCAATCTCCTTCACCGACCGGCCGGCGGCGATGAGTTTCATCACTTCCAATTCCCGGTCGGACAAAATTTCGTGCGGCCGGCCGTCCGCGTTTTGGCTCAGGCCCGCCGCGAGCACCTCCGCCAGCGCCGGCGTGACGTAGCGCCCGCCGCTCAGGGCCTTGTTCACGGCGTCAATCAGCTCGCGGCTGACGCTGCCTTTGTTCAGGTAGCCGGCGGCACCCGCCTTGAATGCGCGTTGCGCGTACTCCGTCTCCGCCAGCATGCTCAACACCAGCACCGGCAGCCGGGGCCGCAGTTTTTTCAATTCCCCCAGCGCCTCCAGCCCATTGCGGCCCGGCATGTTGATGTCCAGCAACATTAGGTTCCACTTCTCTTTGCGCACGCGCTCCAACGCCTGGCTGGCCGTGCTTGCCTCGCCAAAAGTGATCGGGCCGAACTCGTCCGTCAGCATCTGCTTTAATCCTTCGCGGACGACTTCGTGGTCGTCGGCAATCAAAACTTTCATAGCAGGACGGTGGGGTTAACGGCGGCTTCAGGGATTGTCAGTGTGACCGTGGTTCCCGCTCCGAGATTGCCGCGCCACTGCATCTCCCCGCCCATCGCCGCCGCGCGTTCCTGCATTCCCAGCAGGCCGAATGATTCGACGTCGGACATTTTTTCCGCACTGATGCCGCGGCCGTTGTCGGCCACCTCGAGCACCAGCCGGCCGGCGGCGCGGGTCAGGCGAATGTGCACCGCCGTCGCCTGGGCGTGCCGGGCCACGTTGGTGAGCGCCTCCTGAAAATGCGGTACACGTTGGTGGCCCGATGCCTTTCCAAGGCGAACATTTCCGACGGCGCGACCACCCAGCAGGCGATGCCGCTGCGGGCCTCGAACTGCCGCGCCTCCGAATGGATCGCCGCCACCAGGCCGAGGTTGTCCAGCAGGCTGGGCCGCAATTCGCGGGCGATCTTTTGGACGCTCTCAATCATCGTATCCGCCAGTTGATTCAGGGCGGCATGTTTCTCGCCCAGCGCGCCGCCCAGCTCCGGGTCGGAAATCTTGCCCAGCCGGCGCTCGCACCAGGCCAGATCCATTTTCATCCCGGTGAGCAACTGGCCAAGCACGTCATGCACCTCGCGGGCCAGCCGCGTGCGCTCCTCCTCGCGGGCCCGTTGCAACCGCGCCAGCAACGCCCGCAACTGTGCGCGCGAGGTTTCCACCGCCGCCTCCGCCTGCTTGCGCGCGGTGATGTCATTGAACAACACCAGCACGCACGCCTGCCCGGCAATGTGCAGCCGTTCCGCCGAGAACAGGGCAACGCCGGTCTCCCCGTTTTTTTTACGGAAAACATTTTCCCGGTTGAAAATGTTGCCGCGCTGTCCGAGTTCCGCCAGAAAGCCCGCGCGCTGCTCCGGCTTGGGCCACAAGCCGACGGCCACGGACACCTGCCCCACCACTTCCGCCCGCTCGCAACCGAACAGCGCGAGGAACGCCGGGTTGGCGTCCAGGATGCGCCCCTCCGCCAGGGTGGACAGGCACATCGCCACCGGGCTGCCTTGAAACATCTTGGCAAAATGTTCCTCACTGGCGCGCAACGCCGCCTCCGACTCCTGACGCTCGGTGATGTCCAGCCCCACGCCGGCCATGCAGGCCGCGTCGCCCACCGTGACCCGCAGTCCCGTAAACGCGTACGGCACGCACGCCCCCGCGCGGGTCTGCACCCGGGCTTCCACATGGGCCGCGCCGGCTTGAAGCACCTTCATGAAATTTTCCCGAACCCGGGGCAAGTCCTCGGCGAGAAAAATCTGCGCCGCATCCAGGGCGCGCAACTCGTCGCCGGTGTAGCCGGTCACCTGTTCGAGGTTTTTGTTCCACCGCAGAAACCGCCGGGCCGGGTGGACCAGGTAAAACACACCCGGCAGGCTGTCAATCAGCGTGTCGGAAAAATCCCGCTCGGCCCGCGCCGCCGTCTCCGCCGCCGCGTGGTCCAGGTTTTTCAAACGCAACGCTTCGGCCACGGCTTGCAGGCTCGCCGTGCGTTCGGCCACCTGCGCTTCCAAATGATCGCGAGCGGCGCTCAACTCCTCGTACAATTGCACCTTGAGGATGGCGTTGGCGGCGCGGTTGGCGAGCGCAGAAAGAAATGTCAGGTCGTCCTCCGCATACTCGCGGGGCTCGCGCTCCAGCACGTAAAGCACGCCGATGATGCGCCCGCCCGCCTGCATCGGCACGCCGGCGTAGGCGCGCAAACCCGCCTCGGCCAGCATCGGATTCGCGCCGAATGGATCCCGCGCCGCATCCGGCACCACGGCCGGCGTGCCATGATCCACCACCCAGCGGCTGGCCCCGCCCGTGCGCCGCACGCGGGGGGCGGGGCCAGCCAACTGCCAGGTCACGGTGCTGGCGCTCTCGGTGAACGTTTCCGTTTCGGCATCCCACAGCGTCACGCTCGCCCCGCCGTTGGCGGGGAGCAATTCCTCGGCGGCGCGGACGATCTGCTCCAGCACGGAGCCGAGTTCATGCCGCTGGCTGAGCGCCAGGGTGAGGGCGGCCAGGACGTTGACGCGCCGGTGTTCCCGTTGCAACACGGCGTTCACCCGTTCGCGTTCCCGCACGACCGCCGCGATGCTCAGAGCGGCCAGCACCCAGGAGGTCAGAAAAACGTCCACGGACAGGAGCGCATCGTTGAGCTGCTCGTGGGCGTGCGGCCCCCGGCCGTGCGCCGTGCCCAGACGGCGACCATCGCCACGATCAGCATCGCGGAGGTCGCGCCGCGCAACCCCAGCCGCACGGCGGCCCAAACCAAAAAGGGCAGCACGAGATAATCCAGCGATTTGCCGCCCAAAAAATTGGCCGTCTGACTGGCGAAGACATACCACGTCACGATCGTGAGCAGCGCGAGGCAGGCGGCCATTTCCCCCAGTCGCCGGCGTTCCGGTGCGGCCTAGGCCAGAATGCAGGGCGTGAAAATCAAAACTCCGCTGGCGTCGCCAAGCCACCAGGTCAGCCACGTTCCCGGCACCTGCACCGGCGTAATTTGTTGCGTCCAGCGCAGGACGAATGTCCCGACCGTGGCGCTGATGAGGCAACTGATCAACCCGCCCACCATCATCAGTTGAAACACGCCGCCCACGCCTTCCAGCAAGGGCCGGCCGCGCCGCAGCCGATGCAGCGCCCACGCGCCGAATCCCGCCGCTCCCACCCCGCCCAATCCCAGCAACGCCGAATCCCGCACCG
>JANYDP010000539.1 GCA_025363535.1 Verrucomicrobiota bacterium
CCAATCCCAGCAACGCCGAATCCCGCACCGCCTCCAACCCGCCTTGCGCATGTCCGCCCACGCCAAACCACACATTCAACAAAAACGGTCCCAGCCAAATTCCCGGCAGCACGCGTCGCCCCCCGAGCAGCACTGCCGCCAGCGCGATGCCGGGCGGCGGTCAGAACGCCGTGACCTGTCCGCCCGACACGGCCAGCCGCAATCCGAGGCGGGCGGCAATCAAATAGATCAGCGCCAAAACCACGTTGAGCGCCACCAGGCGTGGCCACGGTTTTTTTAGAAATGTTAAAGGCGCGGGCATCATCGGCGGGGGGTGGGGCAGGCTTCCGCCAGAAGAGCGGCGGGCGGCCGGAGGCTCAAATGCTTTGCCATACCCGCGCAGTCTTAACGTCCCGGTTGCGCTCCGCCACAAAAAAATGTGGCCGGCTTGCGCGACGCCGTCCGGCCTAGTCCGTGTTGGGATACGAGCCGAGTACTTTGACGAAGCTGCATTCCTTGCCCAATGCTTCAATCGCCTTGGCCACTTTGCGGTCCTGCTGATGACCGTCGCAGTTAATGAAGAAGAAATATTCCCACGCCTTCCGTTTGCTGGGGCGCGATTCGATCTTGGTGAGGTTGATGCGCGCACGGCGGAAGGCGGCCAGCGCGTGATGAAGCGCGCCGACTTTGTCGGCGATGCTGACCATCAGGCTGGTGCGGTCGTTGCCGGTGGGCGGACTGCAGGCGCGGCCCAACACAAGGAAGCGCGTGGCATTGGCGGCGTTGTCCTGAATGTCCTGCTCCAAAATGTCGAGGCCGTACTTCTCGGCGGCCAGCACGCCGCCGATGGCAGCGGTGTTTTTCTCCTTCGCGGACAATTCGGCGGAACGCGCGTTGGAGGAGGTCTCGATGATTTCGACCGCCGGCAAATTTTTTTGCAGCCAACCCCGGCATTGCGCGAGGGATTGCGGATGGACGAACAATTTCTTGATTTTCGTGCGCGGCGATTGGCTCATGAGGCATTGCTGCACCGGCAGGACGATCTGCGCGACGATTTTCAAATCGCTGTCCACAAACATGTCGAGCGTGTGGGTGACGACGCCCTCGGTGGAATTTTCCACGGGCACGACACCGTAGTCCGCACGGTTTTTACTGACGTCGGCGAATACGTCGGCGATGGTTTTTTGCGCGGCGTAGCGCAGGCTGGAGCCAAACCGGCGGATGGCGGCTTGATGTGTGAACGTGGCTTCCGGCCCGAGATAGGCGATGGTCAGGGATTTTTCCAGCGAGAGCGCGCTGGACATGATTTCGCGGTAGATCGCGCGGAGGGATTCGTTGGTGATCGGCCCGGCGTTGGACTTGCAAATGCGTTGCAGCACGGCGCTTTCGCGGTGCGGCGCGTAGATTTCCTCGCCCGCCTTGATTTTAATCTCGCCGATGGCCAGGACGTGCTGCGTGCGCTCGTTGAGAAGTTTGACGAGGTGTGCGTCGAGGGCGTCAATGGCTAGGCGATGCTCCGAAATGTTCATGCGGCGGGAGGTTACAGCACGTTCCAGAGTTGGGCAGCAGAAAATTTCTTCAACCCAGCGCCGCCACCGCCGCCTGATAAACCGCCTGCGTCTCCGAAAAATTATCCACCGTCATGTTCAAGTCGCGCAGCAACCCGTCTTGCAATCCGTAAATCCAGCCATGCACCGTCAGTTCCTGGCCGCGTTCCCAGGCATCACGGGCAATCGTGGTCTGGGAGACATTGACCACCTGCTCGATGACATTCAATTCGCACAGCCGGTTGCCCGCCGCCGTGTCGTCCCCGCTGCTGTTCACCAACGACTGCTCATGTTTCTGCCGCACGTCCTCCACATGCCGCAGCCAGTTGTCGCTCAAGCCCAGCCGCTGCCGCCGCAGCACCGCCATCACGCCGCTGCAACCGTAATGCCCGCAGACGATAATGTGGCGCACCTTCAAAATATCCACGGCGAATTGCATCACCGACAAACAGTTGAGATCGGTATGCACGACCAGGTTGGCGACGTTGCGGTGGACGAACAATTCGCCGGGCAGCAGGTCCACGATTTCGTTGGCGGGCACGCGGCTGTCCGAGCAGCCGATCCACAGATACTCGGGCGATTGCTGGCGGGAAAGCTTGAGGAAAAACTCCGGGTCAAGCTGCCGGATGCGCCCGGCCCAGGCCTGGTTGTTCCCGAAAAGATGGCTAAGTGTTTGCATGGGCGAATACGGCTGGCGACAGCTTACAAAGTCGGGGCGAGGACGAAAGCAGAAAGGTGAGAGGTGTAAGAAGGGTTTGCCAACGAGACTCAGTTTTGGAAATCAGCGGGGGGAAATTTTGCGAGCTATCTGGCTATTTGGCGTTTCCGGTCTCATTGGTGAAATCGTCGTCTGGACCACTCACGCTTAAAAGCGTGAAATCCTTTTTGGTCTTCGGTGTCGTATGGTTGCTTGGGTGTACACCGCTCGTAGAAGTTGTGAACGGCATCGCTAAAATCGTGAACCGCCGAACGCCACTCAGCCGCGGAAACTGTGACGCACGGCCCACCGTCAATCTGAAGCTGCACATTGCCTCCGATGTGCCGCACAGAGCAATCCTGTCCGCTGGGGCATCCACAAATAACAACGTCCTCCTGGCCCTCAATCGCATACATGAAAAAACCGCAGCACGGAAATAAATGGTCGCCAATTGGCTGCTCTGTCGTGTGGTCGTGGGTTAGAGTGCGGAGCAGATAAAGGGCGGCGGCACTGAC
>JANYDP010000551.1 GCA_025363535.1 Verrucomicrobiota bacterium
CCGATCTTCACCTCGTCGCCGATTTGCACGCCGAATTGCGCGAGCAGCGAGTCCTCGACCACGGCGTTGCTGCCCGCGGCGAGTTGCTTCAGCGCGTTGGCCGGCTCGGTCACGAGCTCGCCGTAAAACGGAAAATTTCCCTCGCGCCAAAGTCCGCGCCAGTCGCGGATGAGCGCGGCCTGCACGCGCGGATAAAGTTCGATGCCGCCCTTGTTCGCGTCCACGATGGATTCGCCCTGATACCAGACCGCGCCGCGAATCGCAAACGGAACGATCGGCGCGATCATGCCATTGAACATCACCGTGGCGTTGTGCTGATCCTGCACCGGGTCGCGCGGGCCGGCGTTGCCGCGACGACGATTGCGCGCGGTGGAATTCGTGGACGCGTTCGCGGAATTGGTTGAAGCAACCATTTCATTCGTCGCCGAAACATCCTCCGAACGCGGCGGCGCGACGACGGCGGGACGGTTGGTTTTGAAGCTCTCGACTTTCGCGTCAAACGAATCCAGCAGCGGTTTCAATTTCGGATCGCCCGCCATCGTTGCGCGGTCAATCCACGCCTCGGCCGTGCTCGCGCCGAACGCCTGCGCGATGATGCCGACGGGAATTTTCAGTTCGCGCTGCAAGTCGCGCGCGAAGAAATAACCGACGGCGGAAAACGCGGGCGCATTTTCCGGCGTGCAGACTTTCCATTCGCCACCGACGCGGTTGGTCGGCGCGTAACACTTTTGCGCCCCGCCGACAAACATGCGGATCGCCGGATAATTCGCGGCGGCAATCTCCACCTCCTCGTTCGTGACGCCGGCGAAATATTTCACTTTTTTCGACAGGGAAAAATCCATGTTCGACTGCCCGGACGCGAGCCACACTTCCCCGACGAGCACGTCGTCGCATTTAAGATTTTCTATTCCCGACGGCTGGTTGCCGGTGACAGTCAGTTGACGCGCTTCCGCGTTCGCCTTCATCGGCTTGAGCTTCACGCGCCAGTTGCCATCCGCATCCGTCGTCGTGGAAATTTTTTGCCCGGCAAATTCGACGGTGATCTTCTCGCCCGCCGCCGCCGTGCCCCAGACGGGAACTTTCACGCCGCGCTGCAAAACCATGTGGTCGGTGAACGGGCTGGCGAGCTTGAGAGCCTTGGCCGGCGCGGACTTCGTCGCCGTCGCATAGCCGATGGAAATGTTGGTACTGCCGGCAAGCGCGGAAAAATTTGCCAGCGCCAGAAGCATGATGGCAAAAATCCAGCGCAGCGGCTTGCGGCAGAAATCCGCCGTGCTAAATACGGTTGTGGGCAGTTTCATGTCTTGGGTGTGATTTTCAGCGCGATGCCGTAATCGTCCGTCGCGCTGCGTTTCTTGGGCAGCGTCACGGTCAATCCATTTTCATTGCGCGTGAATTTTAATTTCCGCCACGAGCCGAGCAGGTGGACGCTTTTGACTTCGCTTTTGTAATGCGGCGAGTTTGCCGCCAGCGCCTTGATGGTGATTTTTCCATCCGCCGGCCAGCCCAGCACCGTGGCGTAAAGTTCGCCGTTCTTCGTCACGAACCGGACATCTTTCGCGGTCAATTCCGGCCCGATGCCGCGCGGTGAGGTGGTCGTGACTTTGGCCGTCGCGTCGTTCTTCACCGACGGGCCTTCACCATAAATCACCCACGGGCGCGTGCCGTAAATGGAATCGCCGTTGAGCTTCATCCATTTCGCCATTTCATCGAGGAAGGCGATGGCTTTGTCATCCAACTGACCGTTGCCGGGCATGGGAATGTTCAGCAAAAAAGTTCCATTTTTGCTGACGACATCCACGAGCAGATGAATCATCTGCGCTGGTTTGCGATAGCCGGAGTTGTAACGGTCAACGCTGTAATGCCAAGCGCCGATGCACAAATCTTTTTGCCACGGCGTCGCGAGCAAGTCGGGCGTCATGTTGCGTTCCAGATCGTTGATGGCGGCGCGCTGTTCGTCAGCGGACAAATCTTTGGACGTGATGACGGCTTGAAGTTTGCCGTGATGCCATTGCCGGTTGGCGTTGAAAAAATGCGCGGCGATGTTCAAGCCCGCATCGCCCAACGGAAGTTTGGAATCGTCGAAATACAAAAGGTCGGGATGATATTTATTGAGCAAATCTTTTGTGCGGTTGAACCATTTGCCGACGTAGGCGGCATCCGGCGGCGCGCCGCCGGCGTGGTTCTGCGCGTATAAATCCTGCGGGTCGAGGCCGTCCCACCAAGTGCCTTTGCCGTCGGCCTTCGTCAATTTTCCATCGTAAGGAATTCCGGCGAACGGCCCGTTTGTGTCCGCGCCTTGAGCATCTTCAAGCCAGCTCCACGCGCGGGCGGAATGAACGCTCACGCCGAACGGCAAACCGGCGTCGCGCGCAAGTTTCGCCCAAGTGCCGACGATGTCCTTGTGCGGACCGACATTGACCGAATTCCACGGCTGAAACTTGGAATCATACATGTCGAAGTTGTCATGGTGATTGGCCATTGCCACGAAAAATTTTGCCCCCGCGCGTTTGTAGCGGCCCATCTGCGACTGCGGATTCCATTTGTCCGCCTGCCACGCATGGATGACATCCTTGAACCCAACCTTCGACGGCGGCCCGTAATGTTCGACGTGATATTTATTTTGCGCCGAGCCTTGATCATACATCCGCTTGGCATACCAATCGCCATCGCCCGGCTCGCATTGCGGCCCCCAGTGCGCCCAGATGCCGAACTTCGCGTCGCGATACCAGTCGGGCAATTGATAGTTTTGCTCCAGCGATTGCCACGACGGCTGAAACGGGCCGGACGCGATTTCGTAAACCACATTAGTTGCATCACTGGCAAAAATGTTCGGTGAAAATGTCACGGCAAAAATCGCGGCGATGGCGAAGATGGTTTTTTTCATGGCGTTTTTTTATTGCGGGATTTCTCCCATCGGCGCGGATGCACCGGTAGGATGCGGAGGAACTGATTTAGTCGGCGGTGGCAATTTCAGCCCGGAGATTTTGAGCGCGAAGCAATAGTCACAGGGTTTGTCCGCCGGAAACTTCACCTTCAATCCCGCGGCATCCTGCGTGAATTCCAGCACGCCATCGTGCCCGAGCAATTCCACCTTGGAGATTTTGCCGTCCAAATTTTTATCCAAGCCAAGTGCGGAAATGGCGAGGTCATTGGTCGGCCACGTCGCGCTGATCGCATAAAGTGTCTGGTCCTTCGTCGTGAAATATACACGGCCTTCCTCGGAAATTTTCCAAGGCCGCGATCCATAAATTGCCTCGCCATTCACCCCCAGCCATTTGCCCATGGCGAGCAAGACCTGTTGCTGCGCGTCGGGAATCGTGCCGTCGGCTTTGGGCGAAATATTAAGCAGCAAGCTTCCGTTGCGGCTCACGTTGTCGACGAGGTTGCGCACGAGGCCGGCGGGCGATTTGAGCGGCAGGCCAACCAGTTTGCCGTTCGCATCGGGAACTTCGACGTAGCCGAACTTGTCCGCGATCGGATCGTCCGGTTGCCAGACAAAATCCGTGAGTTCCTTCGGCGCGCGGCCCTGGCGTTCGTAATCCATCACCATGCCCGCGAGAAAAGATTCGCTCTTCGCGCTGATGGCGACTTCTCTTTTCCATTGCGCAGCGCGGTTAAAGTAGTAGGCAGCGAGGCGGACTTTGAGCGGATCCCAAGTGCGGTCGCCGCCGTTCATATCGAACCAAAGCATATCGGGCTGATATTTGTCTATGAGTTCCATGTTCTTGGTCGCCCACGTTTCAAGAAACTTCGCATACGCGGCATCGCTGCGATCGGCTGCACTGTAAAAATCCTTCCATTGCGGATCGAATTGATCGCTGCCCGGCAGCACCGGGATAAAATCAAAATGAGCGTTGCTGTGATTAGCGACACCGGTTTTTAATCCAGCTTTTTTCACAGCAGCCGTGAGATCGCCGACGAGATCACGATGCGGGCCGTAGTTGAACGAGTTGTATTTATTGATGTCACTTTTCCAATTGGAAAAGCCGTCGTGATGTTCGCCGCTGGCGACGACGTATTTCGCGCCAGCGTCTTTGAACAACTTCGCCCATTCATCTGGATTCCATTTCGCGGCAGTGAACATCGGAAAAAAATCCTTGTAACCGAAATTCGTCGGCGAACCGAAATGCTCCGTGTGCCACTGCATCATGCCCTTGTTGCCGCCATACATGTAGCGCACATACCATTCGCTGCCGTGCGCGGGGACGGAATAAATGCCCCAGTGCATCATGATGCCGAACTTCGCGTCGCGAAACCATTCCGGGTCTTTGTAGTTGGCGCGGATGGATTCCCAGTTCGGCTGCACCGGGCCGGGCGGAATGGCGGGAAGATTGGTAACAGCGACGGCGACGGCTGCGCTGCGATTCGCGCGCCGCAAATTTTGAACGGTGTTGGTTTGTGCAGTGACGGCGGCGGGCGCGTTGGAATTTTCCTGTGAAAGAACTCGCGGCAAAGAATTCATCGCGGCCAGCCCTAATAAAATTAACGGGATTATTCGCGCGCGGTTCGGACAATGTTTTTTTGTTTTCATGTTATTATGGTGTGGGGAAAATGCGGACAAATACTACGCCGTGCGATGCAACCGTGGCTTCAAATTTTTCGCTGAATTCGCCGAGATTTTTTTGCCGCCACAAATCGCGCACGGTTTGTTTGCCGGTGAGTTTCAAGTCCGGCCAGTTGGCGGTGACGTTTGATTCTGTCGCGCCGACATTGAAAAGTCCAACGGCGAGCGAGCCGTCATCGAGCGGCTTGGCGTAAATTTTCAGATCACCATCGCCGCCGACTTGCACGGCTTGTTTGCCGAGCGAATCCTGATCCACTGCGAGCACTTCATCGTTCGTGAGCAGGCTCAAGGTGAAGTCGTCCAGCTTTTCCAGATCGCAGCCCATGAGCAGCGGACTCGCGAGCAGACACCACAGACTGATGTGCGCGTATTGTTCGTCCGGCGTCAGTTTTGTGGCGTGTAGTTTTGGCCCCCAGCCAACCCAGCCGACGACGAGCATGTCGGGATCGTTCCAGTGTCCGGGCCTGGAAAATTTTGTCCAATCACCCTGCTTGAAGCCGATGCCGCTCATGCTGCCCCACGAATCATTGATGTCGCCCGTCGTGCGCCACGCTTGCGCGAGCGGCGCGATGTCTGCGATGCGATCCAGCAGCCGGTCGCGCGAATTGTTGGACAGGCTCAAGATAATGTCGCGTTTCGTCGCGCGTAACGCATCGGCCATCTCGACAACTTGCGGGCGCTCAATCGGGTTCCAGTCGTATTTCAAACAATCAAAACCCCACGCCGCCCATTGCGCGGCGTCGTTCGTGGCGAAGGAAAATTTCCCGACGGCGTAAGGTAAAACTTTTTTATTGCGCGGCGATTTGGTCGGCGCATTGGTCCAGAAGCCTTCGGGATTTTCCGCCGAGCCGCCGTTGCGTCTGCCGTAGGAATTCACCCACGGCGTCGAATAAATCCCCGCCTTCAAGCCGAGCGCATGGATTTCATCGCACAACGTTTTCATGTCCGAAAACTTTTCGTTCGGCTGGATGGCGTTGAATTCTCCGCCGCGTTTGCCCTGCCAGGTGTCGTCAATGTTGATGTAAGTCCAGCCGTGCTGCGCCAGCCCGGACGCGGCCATCGCCCGCGCTGACCGCAAAACTTTTTCCTGGTCCACCGCGCCCGCCCAGCAATTCCAACTGTTCCAGCCCATCGGCGGCGTCAGCGCAAGGTCGTCGCCCACGACGATGCGAAATTCTTTTTGCGCGCCGCCCAGTGAATTTTTTGCGCGCAACGTGACCTTGAACTCGCCGCGTTTTTTGAGCGAGCCGGTGATTTGCCCCGTCTTGGCATCCAGCTTCAAGCCACGCGGCAATTTGGCGGCGGTGAATTTCATTGGCCGTTCGCCCGTCGCCGGGATGGAATAAAGAAACGGCGAGCCGGGTCGCACGCCAAAAATATTCGGGCCATTGATGCGCGGCGACGCGGCGGGTTTGGGCGTAAGAAATTCCGGCGTCGTGCGCGGACCGTCCTGCGCGAAGATTTTTGTGGAAACAAAAATCGCGGCCAGCGTGACGCGGAAAATTATCCAGCCAGGTAGTTTCAAGATCAACGCGCGTTAAAATTTTCGGTGAATCGCCCGTGCGGCTCGCTCGCCCGTGCGGCCCGCACCTCGGTCAAAGCCATTAAAACAAA
>JANYDP010000198.1 GCA_025363535.1 Verrucomicrobiota bacterium
GCGACCGGCGGAATTTCGCGGGTTGAAGGTGCCGGATGTTTTGTTGTCCGGCAACCATGCGGAAATTGCGAAGTGGCGGGTGGAGCAGGCGAAGTTGCGGACGAAAGAGCGCCGGCCGGATTTGTTGAAATAGAATTTTGAAAAATTTATGAACCAGGCATTACAAGAAAAAATTGAATCGGAACAGTATCGCAAGGACAACGCCAAGTTCGGCGTGGGTGACTCCGTCAAGGTTCACACCAAGGTGGTCGAAGGCGACAAGGAACGCATCCAGATTTTCTCCGGCGTCGTCATCGGCAAGCGCGGTCGCGGCCTGAACGAGACGTTCACCGTCCGCCGCATCAGCTATGGCGAAGGCGTGGAGCGTATTTTCCCGCTGCACTCGCCGCGCGTGGACAAGGTGGAAGTCGAGCGCCAAGGCTCCGTCCGTCGCGCCAAGCTCACCTACCTGCGCAAACGCCTCGGCAAGGGCGCGACGCTGGTGAAGGAAAAAGCCGCCAAAGTTGCGGTGGCTCCGAAGAAGGCCTAGTGCCAGTGACCCTTTCAAAACAGAAGCGAGGCTGCGGCCTCGCTTCTTCGTTTCCGGTGCGGCAGCAGACCGGTGCAGAACCCGACACGCGATTGTGAAAATATTCAGCGGCACAGCGAACGAACCCTTGGCCCGCGCCATCTGCAAATCCATCGGCATGGAGCTGGGTCAGTGTACCATCAAACCGTTTCCCGACGGGGAGACGTTTGTGCGGATCGAGGAGAATGTGCGCGGCGAGGAAGTCTTCATCATCCAGCCGACCGCGCCCCCGACCAATCATCATTTGATGGAGCTGTTCATCATGATTGACGCGCTGCGCCGCGCCAGCGCCAAGCGCATCACGACCGTGCTGCCGTTTTACGGTTATGCCCGGCAGGATCGCAAAGACCAGCCGCGGGTTCCGATCACTGCCAAGCTCGTCGCCAACCTGCTCGTCGCCGCCGGCGCGAACCGGATGCTCACGATGGATCTGCACGCGCAGCAGATCCAGGGATTCTTCGACATCCCCGTGGATCATCTCTACGCCGCGCCGGTGATGTACGAATATCTGCGGACAAAAAAACTTTCCAACCTCGTGGTGGTCAGCCCGGATGTGGGCGGCTTGAAAATGGCCCATGCGTACTCGCAGACGCTTGAAGCCGGCCTGGCCATCGTGGCCAAGCGCCGCACGAGCGCGACCGAAGTCGAGTCCATGGCGGTCATCGGCGAAATCCGCGGCAAAAATGTTCTGCTCGTGGACGATCTGACCGAGACGGCGGGCACGCTGACCTCGGCGGCCAAGCTCCTGAAAAAGAAGGGGGCGAAGACGATTTTAGCCTGTGTTTCCCATGCGATTTTGAACGATGTGGGCATCGAAAGATTACGCAAATCCGCTATTGACGAACTAATCACAACTGATACCGTCCTGCGCCCGGCGATTGACGGTGTGAAGATCACCACGTTGTCAGTCGCGGGACTTTTGGGTGAAGCCATCAAGCGCATCCATAGTAATTCGTCGGTGAATTCGCTGTTTGAATTCAAGGGCGGCCGCACCAGTTAGCGGATGCGGTCAGTCCAAAAACAATTGAACAATTTAAGAAAATGAAATCTGTACCATTGAACGCCACCTCCCGTTTGCTCGGCCGCCGGGCCGGGTCAAAAAAACTCCGCGCTGAAGGGCGCATTCCCGCTGTGATTTACGGCGGCCAGTCCAAGCCCCAAA
Organism: Verrucomicrobiota bacterium; assembly: GCA_025363535.1. GTDB lineage: Bacteria > Verrucomicrobiota > Verrucomicrobiia > Limisphaerales > CAIQOK01 > CAIQOK01. The sequence continues at coordinate 1,731 of JANYDP010000198.1, forward strand.
ACTTGGAAGTCAGCGCCAAGGAGTTCGACGATTTGCTGCACCATTCCGCTTCCGAAAACATTCTCGTGGATGTCGCCATCAAGGGCGACACCCGCCCCAAGCGCCTTGCGCTGCTCCAGGAAGTCCAGCATCACCCGCTCACCCGGGGCGTGGTGCATGTGGATCTGCATGAAGTTTCCGAGACTGAAAAAATCACCGTCATGGTGCCCGTGGAAACCACCGGCGAATCCGTCGGCGTCAAAAACAACGGCGGCGTTCTCGGCCACATCCTGTTCAAATTGAAAGTCCGCGCGCTTCCGAAAGATTTGCCCGAGCAGATCCTCATTGACGTGTCGCATCTCGAAATCAACCGCGCCATCCACATCGGCGAAATCATCGCGCCGGCTGGCGTGGAGATTCTCGGCGACAAACATCTCCCGGTCGTTTCCGTGGCCCCGCCGCGCGCCGAGGAAGAAGTGGCCGCCACCGACGCCGCCGCTCCGGCTGCCGGCGACGTGGAAATGACCAAGGAAAAGAAGGAAGACGGCGAAGCCGCTCCCGCTGGCAAGGCTGGCGACAAGGCTCCGGCCAAGGGCGATGCGAAAGCTGCGGCTCCGGCCGGCGACAAGAAGGCCGCCGCCCCGGCTGCCGAGAAGAAGAAGTAATTTGCGCGGCGACCCAGCCCGGCTGGTCTCGCCGACATCACCCCGCGCATGGAGAAATTGCATCTCATCGTGGGTTTGGGAAATCCGGGCGCGGAGTACGCCCGGACACGGCACAACGCCGGTTTTTTGCTCGTGGAAAAACTGGCGGAACGGTGCCGGGCGAACTGGTCGTTGGAAAAAAAATTCAACGCGCGGATTGCCCGGGTGGAATTCGGCGGGTGCCGGACGGTTTTGTGCGCGCCGCAGACGTTCATGAATTTGAGCGGGGAAGCGGTCGCGGCTGTGATGAAGTTTTATCAGATCACGCCGGCGCAGTTGCTGGTGGTGGTGGATGATGCGGATCTGCCGCTGGGCGGGATCCGGCTGCGGGAACGCGGCAGCAGCGGCGGGCATCATGGACTGGAGTCCATTGAGCAGCATCTGGGCACCCGGGAGTTTGCCCGGCTGCGGATCGGGATCGGCCGTGCGGACGGCGCGCGGGAAATTACAAATTTTGTTTTGGGAAAGTTCGGGCCGGACGAAATGAAGCTGGCCGAAAAAGTTTTAACCGTGGCGGGCGACCAGGCGGAATGCTGGCGGACCGCCGGAACGCAGAAGGCAATGAGTCAATTTAACGGAGCCGTTGACGGTTCCGCGAACGAAAGAAAATAGCAGTGAAACGATACGAAGGCTTGTTCATATTGGAAACCGCGGGCAAAGAAGAGAGCATCAAGGACGCGATTGATAAAATCTCCGCCGAGATCACGACCGCCGGCGGCAAAGTCGAAACCGTCCAGAAAATGGAGAAGAAAAATTTCACGCGCGTCGCGGACAAGAAGCACAGCTCCGGCTTTTACGTGAACGTGATTTTCGAGAGCGAACCCAAGGCGGTCAACCTGTTGAAGAGCCGCTTCGCGCTGAACGAGGAAGTTTTCCGCGTAATGTTCACGAACGCGGCCGTGCCCAAGGCGGCGAAGTAATTTCGAGTTCCCATGGCCAGCTACAACAAAGTCATTCTAATTGGCAACCTGACGCGCGATCCCGAGCTGCGTTATACGCCCAAAGGTATGGCCATCGCCAAAATCGGTCTGGCGGTGAACCGCACCTGGCGGAATGAAGCTGGCGAGACGAAGGAGGAAGTCACCTTTGTGGATGTGGATGCCTTCGGGCGTCAGGCGGAAACTCTCGGTCAATACATGAAAAAGGGCAGCCCGCTCATGATTGAAGGCCGGCTCAAGCTGGATCAATGGGATGACAAGCAAACCGGCCAGAAGCGCAGCAAACTGGGTGTTGTCGTTGAAGGCTTTCAATTTCTTGGCGGCGGCAACCGTGGTGGTGAAGGCGGCAGTGAAGCCGGTTCGGCTCCACCCGTGCCACGTTCCCGTCCCGCCGCTCCCGCTGCACCGGCGGCTGAATCCGAACCCGATGTGGCTCCACACGAAGGCGACGACGTTCCATTCTGAATAAAAATTGAGCGGCATTGATGTCAGATCTCAACCAAAAACTTTCAACTCTTAACTAATTTCCTATGGCAAAAACTGAAGTCATCCTCACCCAAAATATCATCGGCCTTGGCGGCGAATCCGACCAGGTCAAGGTCGCAGCCGGCTACGCCCGCAACTATTTGTTTCCGCAGCACCTGGCCATCCCGGTCAACGGCGCGAACAAACGCCGTCTCGAAGCCCTCAAGCAACGCCGGGCCGAGCGCGAAGCGCATGAGTTCAACACCATGAGCGAACTTGCCAAGGGCGTGTCCAAGCTCATCTGCGTGGTCAAGGTCAAGACCGGCGAAGACGGCAAGATTTTCGGCACCGTCACCA
>JANYDP010000580.1 GCA_025363535.1 Verrucomicrobiota bacterium
CGCTGGATTTCATCAAGTTGGCTGGCGAGACGGTCGCGCTGAGCGGCGGGAAGATTATTTTCGGTCAGCGCGGTTTCCAGTTCGCCGTGCAGGACGGTGAGCGGCGTCTTGAGTTCGTGCGAGGCGTGGAGCGTGAATTCGCGGATGCGCTGGAACGAACCGTCCAGCCGCGCGGTCATGGCATTGAAGACTTCGGTGAGGCGGTCCAGTTCATCGCCATTGCGGGAACGCGGAAGTTGTTCGTGCAAATTCCGGTCGTGGATTTTTTTGGCGGCAAGCGTGAGCGCCGCCACGGGTGCAAGGGCCTTGCGCATGAGCCACCAGCCGCCCGCGAGCGCGAACAGCGCCGAGGGAACGCCGCACCAGAAAATAATCCGCAGGGTTTCGCGCAGATCGCCCTCGTCGCCTTCCTCAAATTTTGGTAAGTTGTTTTCCAGCCGCGCGCGCGGCTCGGGGGCAAACTCATGGTACATCAGCAGCGCCATCGCGAGCAGCGAGACGAACATGAGGGCGGCGTACCAGACGGTGAGGCGCGTGCGGATGGTCATGGCGACTCCTTCAATACATAGCCGATACCACGCACGGTGTGCAGTAGTTTGGGTTCAAAGCCCTCGTCAATTTTTTCACGCAGCCGCTTGACGTAAACGTCCACGAGGTTGGTGCCGGGATCGAAATCGTAGTCCCAGACTTTTTCAATGATGGCCATGCGACTGCAGATCCGCCCCGGCGAACGCATGAGAAATTCCAGCAGGCGAAATTCGCGGGCGGTCAGCTCGAAAACTTTTTCACCGCGCCGGGCCTGGTGTTTGACCGTGTCGAGTGCCAGATCGGCCAACCGCAGCACGGTGGATTTGCTGTCGCCGCCGCGCCGTCCGAGCGCGCGGACCCGGGCCACAAGTTCAGCGATGACAAATGGCTTGGGGAGATAGTCGTCTGCGCCGGCATTGAGTCCTTCGACGCGCTCATTCACCTCGCCGCGCGCGGAGAGCAGCAGCACGGGCGTGGAAATTTTCCGTTCGCGCAACTGCCGCAACACGCTCAAGCCGTCGCGCCCCGGCAGCATGATGTCGAGAAGGATGGCATCAAAGGAAGTTGCGCTGACCGTGGCGAGCACATCGTCACCGCGATGGCAGACATCCACCGCGAAGCCTTCGGCCTGGAGAGCCTTGCGGATGAACGAGGCGGTTTTTTTTTCGTCTTCGACGACGAGCACGCGCATGAAGTTAATAGTTGCCGAAAATTGGACCGGCGACGAGGAAATCCCGTCGCCAGTCCGTTGGCCCAAAAGGGTAATCAGTCTTTGCCCAATTCTTCCTTGTCCTTGATTTTGCCTTTGTGAGAAATGGTGTATTCGATTTTCTTTCCATCCTTCTCGATCACGATTTCATAGGTGGTCTTGCCTTCTTGCACGACTTTTTCCGGCGTACCAGCCTTGGCGTCTTGGCTCAACGTGGCAATGGTTTTCTGAACGGCTTCCGGGAGATCAGCGAGGGCGACTTCCTCCTCCGTGCTGAACAGCCGGCCGTCAGGGCGGAAGGCAATCTCGGACGCCTTGCCATTCTTCTCAATGTCGAACTCGATGACTTTGGTGCCGTCCACATCGCTGTCTTCAATGCCTTTGATTTCCGCTTCGCTGGCATATTTTTTTACCGCCTCTTTCACCGCCGCCGGAACCTTGTCCATGGTGATCTTGTCGGCCTTTTCGGCACCGGCGGCGGTGATGGAAAAAACGGTGACGATGGCCGAAGCGACCACCCCGATGATGACTGATTTTTTCATTTTGATTTCAGATTTTGTCCGGCTGGCGTTTTTGCCAGCGTGTTGACGATGGGAGTGAACCAGTTTTTTATGGCAGCAACCTGAACTGGCGATGACAGTCGTGTCATCTATTGCGCCGGCTGACCGGCCAACATTCCGGCCAAGTCTTTGTACGCTTCCTGAAACGCCTCCCAGTTGATCTGATCGGCGGCGTACGGCGCAAATTCCTCGATCAGCGCCAGACGGTTCAGAATCAACGGCACGTCCTCCGGGCCAGGATGGTGCGGATCGGAAAGACCGTCCTCATTGAGGTCTTCGATCAAATCCTTGCGCTCGTTGGCGGGCAGCCGCGTATCGTTGATGGTGGCCAGCCAATATTGTTCCGCTTCTGGATCGGCCCCCACCAAACTCAAAGCCACGCGGGCGGCGGGGTCTTGAATCGGCTCTTTTATTTTCGCGGCCTGACCGGTTTGGGCCGGGGCTTTTTTTCCAGGCTTCGAGACCGGAAGAACGTCTGCCTTCACGGGTTGAACCGACCGTTGAATTTCAGCCGCCGCCATTTCCGCTGGCGGTGTTGGTTCAGAAATTGTTGAAGCAGGCGGTGCCGACGCTGGTCGTGGCGTCTCCACCGCGACGGGATGTTCAGCCTGGCGATGGGTGAAGGCGACCGTGCCGGTGATGATTGCCGCGATGGCCACCGAACTCAAAACAACTGCTTGCCGGAGATTCATGCCTTGCCAGTTCCAATTTACTTTGTCGTGTGCGAGACCAACAACTCATCGCCACCCGCCGGAACTTCCCGGATGACGCCGACGCCGGGCGCATAGTATTTGTATTCGACAGCTTCACCGGCGGGATGCTCTGCAATCTTCAAACAGTTGGTAAAAGTCCCTGCTGGCACGGTCACCGTCTCCGATACCGAAACCACCTCGTCACGCTCGTCAATTTTTTCGGAGACGTCTTCCGATTTGAATTTGTCGCCAACCTTCGGATGTGCCGGCAAAAGCACGCCGGGAGTTTTGGTATCTTTGCCGAGCAGCCAGGCTCCATCGTGGCTGATCACCTTGCCATCGGCGTATTCGTCCACGTCCTCGCCGAGGTAATAAACATTGCCGTCGTCGTCCTGCGCAAAATAGTCGGTGGCCACCTCCTCCAGCTTGCCGTCCAAAAAAGCGCGGTCTTCAAAAACCGCCGCCTCGACTTTCTGCCCGTTGATCTTGAAAGTCTTGTGCCTGTCCGGCAGCGCGGTGCGTTCCACGCGAATCTTTTTGCCGTCTTCCGTGCCTTCCAGAATGTCCTGCTTCAGCGAAGCCAATGGCAGATAGGGATTCGTGATGTCGCGCGGGTGGCTGAACTTCACACCGGCGAGAATTTTCTTTGCGCGGTCGAGCCGTTCCTGTGCGGCGTCGGCGGCATCGTCGTGTTTGGTCTCGATCAGCTTGCCAGCTTCCGTCACGACCAGATCAGTGACCTTGCCGTCCTTATTTTTCACGCTCGCCTCGTAAATTTCTTTCCCGTTAATTTTCTTCCCTTCGTCATCCACTGTTTGTCCCACCGTGCCGCCGTTGGCGAGCACCGTGGTGCGCACGGCTTCGGGCACGTCGGCCCATTTCATTTCTTGCCCGGCCAGGCAGGTAGAGGTCATTGAAGAGCCAAGAGTCAACACACCCCCGAGCATGGCAACTTTCAAAATGTTATTTTTCATCGCGGTGGTTCCGCTATTATGGTTGGTTCAAATCCATTTTGGACATGGGGAGTTCACCACAGGATTGTGACCCGCTGATGAACTCCTGATGAAACTTTTGTCATCATCGCAGCGCCCGGTCGCTGGATGACGCGTCATTTTTCCATTCCAAAAACCAGCACCTTGAAACTGTCCGGCACCAGCTTGCCGCGCCGTTGACCGGCTGCCGGAGCGTCGTACTTCGCCGCCGCCAGATAAATTTTGTGCGTCGTCGGATCAATCGTCATGGTCCGCGAGCCTTGCTGAGTCTTCAGCGTCTGCACCACAGTAAGTTTGTCTCCCTCTTCGTGGGCAATCGTCACCGTGCCGTCGCTGCAGGAGGCGAAAGCCAGTTGCGTTTCAGGATCAAAGGCGTTGGCGTCCACGCCGTCGCCGATGGGCACACTGGCGATCACTTTGCCGCTGG
>JANYDP010000590.1 GCA_025363535.1 Verrucomicrobiota bacterium
TGCTGGATGTCGCCGAGCAGTTGCACGCGGAAGGGATTCCGTTCGAGCTGCATTTTCTGGGCAGTGCCACCCGGGCCAACGCGTATGGCGCAAAATTTTTTGACCGGCTTCAGAACCGTCCGTACCTGTTTCATCACGGTCACAAAGACACGGAGGGGTTTATCCGCGAACTGGATTCCGCCGCCGCGCTCGTGCATGTCTCGGCCATCGAAAGTTTCGGCCTGGTCGTGGCCGAGGCGCTGGCGCGCAACTTGAAGTTTATCGGCTTCAATACCGCTGGCGTGGCTGACATCGTGGATAAGGTGGAAGGCGCAGAAGGATTTGCCGATGGCGACTGGGCGGGCGTGAAAACGGCGATTGCCCGCTGGATCCGCGCCGGCCATCCGCGTCCAACCACCGCCGCAGCGACGATGCGGGAACGCTTTTCGCCCGCTGAAATTGCGCGGCAGCATCTGGCGGTTTATCGCGAAGTGCTGCAACGCCGTTGACACCTTGATTTCCAACTCTGGCAACGAATGTCGGCCCTGAAAAATTTCATCGAGCAGCACGATTACCCTTGCTGGTGTGGTGAAAGCCGCGCCCGTATTTTTTGCCGCCAGCGGCTGGGCCGGCCCTTTGCCGTCCAACAGTGTCCCGGCTGCGGAACCCATCGCATCCTGCCCAAAGCCATCGCCACCGCCAAGGCGGCGCAGGAACTTTACAATGATGCCGAGCACACCCGCGCCGGATTTTCCCCGGCGATCGCGGCGGAAAATGTCCGGCGGATTTTGCGCCGCATCGAACGGGTCGGGATCAGTTTTGAAAAGGAAAGCACGGTGGTGGATGTCGGGTGTTCGGAAGGGTTGCTGCTGGAAACCATCCGCAAAAGACATGGCTGCCGCGTCGTGGGAGTGGACGTGGACGAACGTGCGCTGGCCCGTGCGCGGCGGGATTTTCCACAGGTGACTTTCCTGGCCGGCCTCGCGCAGGATTTGCAGGGACAGTTGCCGCTCGCGGATGTCGTGATCGCCTCGGCAATCATCGAGCACGTCCTCAATCCCGTGGAATTTGTGGAGCAGTTGCAGCGGCTGCTCAAACCGGGGGGGGAAACTATTTTTGCTCACGCCCAACGCCGGGAGTTTCCACTACCGGCTCGCGCGGAGCTGGTGGCGCGAGTTGCTGGCCATCGGCGAACACGTTTTCCTGTTTACTCCTTCGAGCCTGCAATTGGTCGCGGAAAAATCCGGTCTGCGCGTTCATCAGGTGGCGACGGATTATGACTACCTGATCCTCCCTAAGTTGGCCGTCCCGCGCTCGTTGAAAGCGGCGGTGATTTTGCCGTGGAGTTATTTCCGGACCAGTGTGAAGGCCGCCTGCATGACGCTTCCGCCCGGGCGTTCCGGTGATATTTTGTTTGCCAGTTTCGAACAGAAGCAAGCCGACGCCAGAGTGGCAAACATTTGAAAACTCATCTCGCTGTCAACGTTAGTTGAGCCTCGTAAACTTTTTGTAAGGACTGCGCCACCTCGCGCCAACTGTGCAGCTTGAGGCGCGGGACGGGAAACGTGGCGGCTTTTTCCGAAAAGGTCTTGAGCGTCGCCGCATAAGCTTCGTCATCCCACTGTCGGGGGAAATAATTTGCCTGTCCGCCGAAGCGTTCGCGCGACCACGGCAGATCCACCAACAACAGCGGCAGATCGCACGCCGCCGCCTCCTGGGCCACGAAGCTCCAGTTTTCATACTGGCTCATCAGCACGAAGCCGCAGGCAGCACGGTAGAGTTTTATCAGCTCGAGCTCGGAAGAAACATGTGGTTGATACCGCACCCAACGGTCGTCAATCAGCGCGGAAAATTCCCGCCAATAGGTGTCGCCGGGTTCAAAGGGTTTGCCTACAAACAAAACCGGCACCTGCGCCGACCGCGCGAGCCGGGCCAGTTCGAGGGAGCGTTTCACCGGTGCGATGGTGCCCACGCTGATGAGGTAGCCGCCATCGCGAGTGGCTGGTAATGCCTGTAAAAATGTTTCCGACAAGCCCAACGGCAGGGTGGAAACTTTGGCGGCGGGGACGCGGTAATTTTCCACGACGACGCGGCGTTCGGCTTCGAGTCCGACGAGGATGTGATCGGCGGCGTGACAACTGGCCCAGACGGAATTACGCCCCGCGCCCAATTGCTGCGGCAACCGTCTCAGTCCTCCGATCAGCATTTTACGCAGCCACAACTGGCTTGGACTGCGGTTGCACGTCTGGGAGAGCAGGAGGGTCATCACCACCTTCATCCCCTGCCGGTGCGCGAGTTGGATGGTTTCTACCGAGGCCGGGCCGAACTGGTGCAGCAGGTCGCCGCGCTGTTGATCGTCCCACCAGCGGAGCGGTTCCGCGTTGATGCCGAGAGCGCGGAGGGCCGCCAGTGTCTGTTCGATCTGCACCTGCATGCCGCCGTGGGCGAGCGCGAACGGGTGATGGCAATCAATCAGAACCTTCATAGTGAGTAGTGCGTGGTCGCGGCCGAGTGTCCGAAAAATAATTCCACCCCGCCGTTCACGCGGCCCCCAGCCTCATTTTGCTGATGAGCGCGGAACCGCTTTTGTCCGGCATGGGCACGGGCGTCTCGGGTTTGTCCTTGAAAAACTCCTGCACCGCCTTGCGGGCACCGGGCCAGGAACTGTAGTCGTGGACCAGAATATAACCGCCGGGGACCATCCGTTCGTAAAAAAAGTTCAAGCCGGCGAACGTGGGCTCGTAGAGATCGGCATCCAGATTGACGAAGGCGAACCGGCGCTGGCTTAAAAAAGTCGGCGCGCTCTGGGGAAAATAGCCGGGGTAGAATTCCACGTTGTCGTTTTGCTGGGCCACATTCGCGCGCGCCAGATCCAGCGTGGTGAGGGCGAATTCACTGCTCTTGGTGTGGCGTCCGGTGGTGGCCCCTTCAATTTGAATGTCCCGTTCGGCGAAGCCGGTGAAGGTGTCGAAGAGGTAGAATTTTCGTTCGGGCAAGTAATGATGAATCAACCGCGCCGTGCTGCCGCGGAAGACGCCCAGTTCCGCCAGATCACCTTCGACCTTCCGTTCCACCAAGTCGCGCAGCAGGAGTACAATCATGTCCCGGCGCACGGTGTCCCAGGCTTCCAACGTATTGATGGCCCGCCGGGCCGGGTCGCCGGCCACAAAAAAACCACCGGTGGCGGCGGCGAATTGGGGGTTGTGCCACCACGAGCGCTGATCCAGATCCATCCGGCCCTGGCAGTAAAAGCCTGAGTTGGAAAACAGGCGGCACCACCTCCGCAACAAATGTACCCGGGCATTGCCATAAAACGCCGGACGGTCATGCAGCAGCATGGTAAAGGCTCTTTTTAACATTGGTAAAATTATAGGTGCCTCAATGAATTTGGCAACAGGCGTCGCCCCAGCTCGGTGGCGGGCACCGCCAGATCTTCACTCTCGGCCTTTAACACGGGCGGGCATCTCGAAAGCATCTCGAAATGTTTTTACTTCAAGGGAATGTTTTCCGATGCTGACGGGAATTAAATGCATTCCAGCGAAAGCGCGGCGGTCTCCGATCCGTCTCGTCCGGCCAGTAAAATTTCAGAACGACTTCCCTCCTTGGATGGCTGGCGGGCGATGAGCATCATCATGGTGCTGGGTGCCCACTGTAAATTCGCCGCCGGTTTTCCCACCGTGCTGACCGCGCCGTTCACCTGGCTGTTCGATGGCGACCTGGGGGTGAGAATGTTCTTCGTCATCAGCGGATTTCTCATCACCTGGCTGATGCTGGTAGAGCATGACCGTTGTGGGCGCGTGAGCCTGACGGCCTTTTATGCCCGGCGGGCATTTCGGATTTTGCCGGTGTATTGCGCCTTTCTTCTAACGCTGGCGTTGTTGCAGTGGCGGACGCCTTTCTTCCAGAGCGCGATTGGCTGGCTGGGTGATCTGACCTTCACGGCCAATTTCATAAACGTCAACTTTACAAAGTTTACGAGCGAACATCTCTGGTCGCTGGCCACGGAGGAGCAGTTTTATTTTTTGTGGCCGGGTTTGTTTGTGCTGTGTGCCATCGCCATGAACCGGCGTCATGCGTTGCGCATTCTGGCCGTGCCGGCGCTGGTGGCGCCCGTTTGCCGGGTCATGGGTTACACCAGCACGCCGCTGTTTTTATATCCCGTCACGCGGCATTTCTCCTTCTTCAGTTATTTTGATTCGCTGGCCATCGGCTGTGCCGCCGCCATCCTTCTCGCGCGCCGCCGGGAGCTTGTGGGGAAATATCTGGAGCAACGTCCGCGCAAAGCTTTGGTCACGGGCTTGGGGCTGATGTTGGTGCCGTACGTTTTGATGAAGCTGCACTGGCTGCAGACGGTGATGGTGCCGCTGGCTTACAGCTCGCAGGCGTTCGGTTTTGCGGCGTTGCTGTTGTTGAGTATTTTGTTTCCGCAATGGGGCGCGTTCCGCATCTTGAACTGGCGCTGGGTTTGCCGCATCGGCGTTCTGTCCTATTCGATTTACATCTGGCAGCAGATTTTTTGCAGCCCACCGGAAAGCTTCGGGCTGGGCGCGGTCTGGTGGATGAGCTTTCCTGGCTGGCTGGTGCCGGCTTTCGGCGTGGGGTTTGTTTCCTATTATGGGTTTGAAAAACCCTTCCTCAAGTTGCGGGCGCGCTGGCGCAAGGCGTAGAGAACCATTATCGGTGGCAGTGGGTACACCTTGTCACCGTTCTTAAGCTTTGGGTATGAGGGTTTCTCACCGGCAACAACCATCACCATGAAAACGCCGTGCGCCTAGGAATCCCGTGAAGAAGCCGTTGCCGAGTCTGATCGAAATCGAACATGAAGGGGCGGCCGAAGCCCGCGAATGGGGCCGCCAGCGGCTCCAGGAAAAACGCCGACAACGGGCTGACGAACCGAGCCAGGTTTCCCACCCGCGCCGGCGGATTGCGACACCTGTGTGCCCGCGAGGAGGCGTGCCGCAAGCCGTGGGAAAACAGAAAAGGATTGCCACTGCGACCGCGCTCGGAGTTTAATCATGCGCCCAAATGGCTAATGCTTTAAGAATACCGCGCGCCCACCTGATCATGGCTCTCATCCTGCCACTGGCGGTGATTCTGGGTTATTTCATTGTGGATCCGCTGGAGCCAAGCAGCCTGACGGTCTTGGGACTGGTGCTGGCGGCGCTGGCGCTGCCGTTGATGATGCAGTGGCACCATCCGGTGTTGATTTTCACCTGGAACGCCGCCATGTCTCCGGCATTTTTGCCGGGCACGCCGCCCCTCTGGATGTTGGTGGCCATGATCGGCCTGTTGATCAGCCTGCTGAACCGTTCGGTGAATGCAAACTTCCGATTCATCCATGTGCCTTCGATCACCTATGCCTTGGTCTGCCTGTGCCTGGTGGTGCTCGTCACCGCGTATTTCACCGGCGGCATCGGCTCGCATATTTTTGGCTCCGCCACCTTTGGCGGGCGCCGCTATTTTTACACCTTCCTGGCGGTGATCGGTTATTTTGTCCTGACCAGCCAGAAAATTCCGCCGCACCGGGCCAAGCTGGCCGCCAGTTTGTTTTTTCTGTCCGCCTTGACCTCGCTAGTGCCGGACATCCTGGGCCTGGCGGGCAACGGCACGAGCTTTCTCTACGCGATTTTTCCGTCGGATTTCACCGCCGTGGAGGCCGTCTCCGGCGAGAGTGCGTCCAACGAGATGTTCCGAATCTTCGGACTGACCCTGTCTTCCGCCGGACTGCTCTTTGGGCTGCTCGCCCGTTTCGGCATCCGGGGGATTTTCGAGCCGGGCAAATTCTGGCGGGTCGGGCTGCTCGCGGTGGCTTTTGGCGCGTGTCTGTATTCCGGCTTTCGCTCCTTTCTGGTGTTGCTGTTGCTGGCGTTCACCGTCCAGTTTTTTCTGGAAGGGTTGCATCGCACCCGCGCGCTGGCCGTGGCAATCTCCGTGGTGGTGGTCGGCCTGGGCGTGGTTTTGACGCAGGCGGAAAAACTCCCCAACGTGGTGCAACGGACCCTCAGCGTGCTGCCGGTGAAAGTCAGCACGGTGGCGAAATTAAGCGCGGAAGGCTCCAGCGAATGGCGGTTGGAAATGTGGAAAGCCCTGCTGCCAGAAATCCCCAAACACCTGCTGCTTGGCAAAGGATATTCGATTGATTCGACGGAAATGTATTTTTCGAGCGACCAAGGCAACCGGGCCAACGAGAGCTTCCACTGGGCGATGGTCACCGGTGATTACCATAATGGCCCTCTGTCCTTGCTCATTCCCTTTGGCATCTGGGGCGTGCTGGCTTTCGGCTGGTTTTGCGTGGCCTCACTGCGCTACCTGTATCACAATTACCAGTTTGGCCCGCCGGAATTGCGCAGCATCAACACCTGTATGCTCAGTTGTTTCATGGCCCGGGTGATTTTTTATCTGTTCGTCTTTGGCGGCTTTTACGCAGACCTCTACATTTTCACGGGCCTCATTGGCTTGAGCGTCAGTCTGAATGGGATCCCGCAGGAAACTGCCGGCCTGGCCGAAGCCGAACTCCCGACCGAGGAGGAATTGCTGGCGGACATCAACCGGGATCGGGATGATTATCCCTGAGTCTTAAGCCCACCCCAATTCCAATTTTAATCGCTGCTCTGCCTGATGGCGGAAATGCCCGAGACGCACGGCAAAACAGTCCCGCGACCATCTCCTTTCACGCCGGCAACATTAGCGATGCTGGGCGCGCATTAGCGGTTCCCGTTTTGTTTTTCGAGGGTGGCCATGGACGGCGTCGGACTGCCCGGCCCCCGAAATAAAAAATAAAACAGCGTTGTCCCAATCCCCCGCGCCGCCACAAACGGCCAGCGCCAATAATTGAACAGGCACCCGGCCAGCAACGGTCCCAGCACGAAGGCACCGAGCCCGAGGTCAGTGAATTGAACCAGACTCAGGGAAAGGATGAAACTCAGTACATTGGTCGCTACGGTGTACCATAAGTACGGCAGCCGATTTCCCGTGGTGATCAGCGTCGTCCATAAGGAAAAGTGCATGCTGAAAAAAACCTGCGCCACCAACACCAGCATCCAGACCCGCGGCAGCATTTCCTTCCCATTCCCGAACAGCTCCAACAGCATTGGCCCGACAAAAACCACGCCGCTCGCGAGCCCCAGGAACGTCAACGTCTGCAACCACACCCGCAGCCAGAGAATGTGTCGCAACCGCGCAAACTCATGCTGCGCCTGACACTGCCCAATGATCGGCCATTTCGTCTGCGTCCACACGGCCGCCATGGATCCGGCGATCCCGATCAGTTTCGTGGCCACCACATACTGCCCCATCGTCGCCAGGGGAAATTTCTTCAGGCAAATTAGAACACTGACATCCAGGAGCGAGTTGCTGAGGAATTGGACGCCCAACCGCCAGGTGTTGGGCCAAATAATCCGCAGGGTCTCGCGGAAAGCATCCGGGGTTGCGGAGGGAATGCGGGGCGGCAATAATTTCAAGCAACACGCGCGCGCCAACTGCCGCTCGAGCAGGCTGCTGATCAGCCCGGCGATGGGCAGACTTAATAAGCCGGCACCGCCCAACAACAACCCGACCGCGAGTGCAAAGCGAACCACCATTGCCAGCGTCCCGATCCGCGCCGCTGCGACCACCTGGTTCATGCCGTTCAAATAGGTGTTCCACCAACTCCAATAAATATCCAGCAACGCCGCCGCCAGCGTGGTGAACCAAGCCAGCCGCGTGATCAGCACCGAGGAGGTTTCGTGGATGCGCAGGTTGACCGTGTAAGTCCCCCAGATTCCGAGCACGACCAGGATGACGAGGGTAATGTAGCGATACAGGGTGCGGGTGGTTTGCAGTAATTGCCAAAGCAACGCGTAGTTCGGAGCGCTGGTGCTCGCGGGCTTATGAACGCCGCGCGCTTGAAGGTTTGCCGCCCCGCCATAGGCATAACTGACGAAGCGCCCAATCGTGGGACTGAAACCAAAGTCAATCACCGTAACCAAGCCGCTGAGTTGGAGCAGCACGCCGTACATCCCAACATCTCCCTTTGAAAATTTCTGCAACACCAGCGGCAACACGATTATTCCTGACGCCAGCCGCAGCGTGTTGAACAACCAGGACCAGACCACTGCCGACTTCACCAACCGTTTGAAAATCATAGCGAAAATTCGGGCGAAAAGATCCGGCGACGGTTGACTGGGCAGAAAAACATGGCTGCGAGTTTCACCGTCCCCTCCGAGATGGTCAAGCCGAACCTGTCCCGAACGATCAACCACGCTGACTCGTCTCGCAGTTTGTCAAAGCCTGGGCGGGCCTATATCGTCGCGTCCATGATGAAGCGCATTGTGATTGTCGGTGGCGGGGCGGCGGGATTTTTTGCCGCCCTGGCGTGCGCAGAAAAGCAGCCGGACGCGGAAATTATCATTCTCGAAAAGACCGCGCACTTTCTGGCCAAGGTGAAAATCTCCGGCGGCGGACGCTGCAACGTCACCCATGCCTGTTTCAACACGCGCGAATTCACGACGCGCTACCCGCGTGGCCAGCACGAGCTGATTGCTCCCTTCCAGCAATTTTCCGCCAGCGACACGGTGGCGTGGTTCGCGGCGAACGGCGTGCCGCTCAAGACCGAGGCGGATGGCCGCATGTTTCCCAAGTCGAACACTTCGCAGACGGTGATTGACTGCCTGCTCGGCCGCGTGCGCGCGTTGGGCGTGAAGCTGCGGCCCAACTGCGGCGTGGAGAGTGTGACGAAGAAAATGGACGGCGGCTTTGAACTCACCCTCTCCAACGGCGAAACTTTGGCGGGCGACCAATTGCTCCTCGCGATGGGCGGTTGCCGCACGCCGTTGCTCGGGCAGTTGGCAGTCTCGCTCGGGCACACGCTGGAGCCGCCGGTTCCTTCGCTGTTCACGTTTCTGGTGGCGACGCCCTGGTTGCGGGAACTTTCCGGCGTGGCTGTGGAACTCACCGAGGTGTCCGTGCCGGGAACCAAACTGCGCGAGCGCGGGGCGTTGCTGGCGACGCATTGGGGACTGAGCGGTCCAGCCGTGCTGCGGCTTTCCGCGTGGGGCGCACGAGTGTTGGCGGAAAAAAATTACCAGTTCATGCTACACGTAAACTGGCTGCCTCTGTGGACTGCGGAAAAGATCAGCAAGGAATTTCAAGCGCGCCAGCAGAACCAGCCCGCGCGGTTTGTGGTCAACGCCCCGCTCTTCCCGCTGACCTCACGGATGTGGGAGAAACTCGTGGTCGCCTCGGGCGCGCCGCGCGACATCCGCTGGTCGGCCTTTTCCAGCGCGGCCCAGCACCGGCTCATCCAGCAATTGCACCGTTCGGAATTTCCGGTGACGGGCAAAAGTTTGAACAAGGACGAGTTCGTCACTTGCGGCGGCGTGCGGTTGCGCGAGGTGAATTTCAAAACGATGGAGAGCCGCGTCTGTCCCGGATTGTTTTTCGCGGGCGAAGTGCTGGATCTGGACGGCATCACCGGCGGTTTCAATTTTCAGGCGGCGTGGACGACGGGGTGGATTGCCGGGCGGACGATGGCGGGCGGCGTGGAGGCTCACAGTCCTTGACGCACGCGGAAGAATTTCGTCGCGTCGGTGGCGTCGGTGGCGTCGGTGGTGAAGTTTGAAAGGTAATTCGTCGCGGTCAAATTGCTGGTCAGCGCCGACCACGTCACAAGGTTGGAAGAAGTTTCCACTTGATAAAACTGGCCGGGGACGGAGGCCCAGCTCACGGAAACCGCCGCGTTGTTGCGCGCGATGGCGGTGATCTGGAAAGGCTGCGCGTAGGGATTGCTGAACACCATCATTACGGGCAGGTGATCGCTGGCTGTTGAATCGTCGGCGGCGTTCAAGTTCGGCGGCAACGGATTCAGCAGATCGGTGCGGAACACCTGGCTGGTGTGAATGTTTGAGCCGAGCAGGTCGTTGGCAAAAATAAAATCAATCCGCTCGCTCAGGCTGGCCTGGATGGAAAAAGTGTTGATGCTGCCGCTTGTTGGATTTTTCGGATTCGTCAGTTGCAATCGCGTAGGCGGGCTGATCAGCCGTTGAATCGCGAGGGCGTTCGTATCCGAGTCGTTCATGTCGCCGGTCAGCACGAAAGGATGCAGCGGATACAACGTGAACAGATTGGTGGCGAAAAAATTGGTGATGGCCGCAGCTTCGGCGGCGCGTTTGGCGGCGGCATCCGCGTAGGTCGTTCCCGAAGTGGATTTGAGATGGGTGGTGAAGACATGCAGCGGCTGGGGAAAGCCGGGCACATTGATCTGCGCCTCGAACAGGTCGCGCGTGAAGTTGTCGAGGCTGTTGTTGGCGTTGCTGTAACCGAAGGAGCGCAGATCAATTCCATCGAGCCACTTGCTGGAACGCGTGATCGGGAAACGGCTGGCGATGGCGCTGCGAATGGCGCCGTCCGTGCCCGAATTTTGCGCAAGCGAATAGGCCGGAAGATACACCGCCACGAAGTTGGTCATCTCGTAGGACAAATCGAAAGGGATTTCCTGGAACGTAATGATGTCTGGTTGGAGATATTGCAACTCGCGTCCGATGGCCTGAACTTGGGGCGAGTTGGTGCTCCAGTTGGTCGCGCCGTTGCCTTTCACATTGTAGGTCAGCAGCGAAAAAGCAAAATTTGTATCAGGGGGTTGAGGAATGAAGCTGCTGCCGAAAGTGACGGTCAAATTGTCCAGTGCGAGTCCATCGTCGTTGCCGGCGTCATCCACGTCAAACCAGCGCAGAAACAATTCCTGGCCAACGTCAACGGTGACTCCCGCAAGCCCCACGTTGGTGAAAACCGTCCGGTTGGTCGCGACATTGCCGTTCAAGGTCTGGGTTGCGTTGGTGTTTGGGCTGGTAAAGTCCAGCGCTGGCAACGCTGTCCAAAGCAATGCTGACGAAGCATCGGCATTGGTCAGCGATCCGCCGAGACGATACCAGCAGGTCAACTGTTGCAGGCCGGTATTGGCCACCCGCCACTGTTCGCCGGTGTAGGAGACAATGAAATTCGTCCGCGCAAATCCCGTGTCGTTGGTGAAACGGATTCCATAGGCGAAATTTCCCGGCGTGCCGGAGGCCAGGGAACCCAGCGCGCGTTCGGTCGAACCGCTGCCACCAAAACTATAAAATGCCCCGGTCGTGCTGGAGCCGGTGCCGGCATTGTAGTTCGTGACGTCCTGCGATCCCGCGCTTTTGGAGGCGTACCAGCCGGGCAGGGTGACGTTGTTCGTCCAGGCGATGCCGGTGCCGGTGTTCGCCAGCGAATCAAAATTCTGCGAATAGGTTCCACTGCTCATCGGGATTTGTCCGAACGCGGTGCCGGCGAGCAGGAGCGGCAGGAAAAGAATTCCTCGAACACACCCACTGAAGGAAACCGTTTTGGCAATCAAAGGCAATCGCATATTCAATCTCCGGCGCAACTTGCGCATCAAGGTAGGCTTCGGCCAGCCGGCCGGCAAACGCAAACGCCGGTCCTTGCCTGTGAGGGTGGCGGCTCCTACCTTGTCCCGCATGTTACGTGAAAGTCAGGCCGCCAAAGTGATCCGCGTGAATAAAATCATCGCCGGATTGCGGGCGGCTTACCCCAAGGCGCATTGTGAGCTGAATTTTTCCAATCCGCTGGAACTGCTCGTCGCCACGATCCTTTCCGCGCAATGCACCGACAAGCGCGTCAACCTCGTCACGGCGGAGTTGTTCAAGAAATATCGGTCGGCAGAAGATTTCACCTGCGCGCCGCTCGCGGAATTGGAACAGGCGGTTCGCACCACGGGATTTTTTCGCAACAAGGCGAAAAACATCAAAGCCTGCTGCGCCGCTCTGGTGGAAAAATTCGGCGGCGAAGTGCCGCGCACGATGGATGCATTGCACGCGCTCGCCGGCGTCGGGCGCAAGACGGCGAACGTGGTTCTCGGCAATGCTTTCAACATCAATGTCGGCGTGGTCGTGGACACGCATGTCACACGCTTGTGCAATCGTCTGGGTTTGACCAAGGGAACCGACGCGGTGAAAATCGAGCAGGACTTGATCAAACTCGTGCCGCACGAACAGTGGACGCTGTTCAGTCACTGGCTGATCTGGCATGGCCGCCGCCGCTGCGCCGCGCGCTCGCCGGATTGTGTGAACTGCGAGATCAAGAAACTTTGCCCGCAGATCGGGGTGAAGAATTTTTAGCCACAGATGAAACACAGATTGAACACAGATTTTTTCTGCCGGACGCGATCACGCGTTTCAACTTCTTGGCGAGCTTCCGTCGCTGGTAGTTTGCTTTGGAATTTTATTTCATCTGTGTTTCATCTGTGTTTCATCTGTGGCTAATGAGTTTTCTCCGGCTCAACTCCGGTCCGTGCGCGCCCGCCTTCAACATGGCACTGGATGAGGCGTTGCTGGAAGCCATGCCGCGTTTGGGACAACCTGTTCTGCGATTCTATGGCTGGACTGTACCGGCGGCTTCGTTCGGCTATTTCCAAAAATTTGCTGAGGTTGAACTCGCAACCCGGCTGCGTCCACTCGTGCGTCGTCCGACCGGCGGCGGCATTGTGCCGCATGACGCGGACTGGACTTACAGCCTGGCCTTTCCCGCTGGTCACGAATGGCACGAGCTTAAGGCCGTGGAAAGTTATCAGCGCGTTCACGAATGGATTCAACAAGCCTTCGCAAAATTAAACGTCGCCACGGAACTCGCGCCGTGCTGCAAAAAATCTGCGCCCGGCCAGTGCTTTGTCGGCCATGAAAAATCCGACCTGCTCTGGCATGGAAACAAGATCGCCGGCGCAGCGCAGCGGCGGACGCGGGATGGTCTCCTGATCCAAGGTTCAGTTCAGCCACCGCCGCTCTCGTTGTCGCGGGCGGACTGGCAGGAGGCGATGAGGGCGGTGGCACGGATGGGGTGGGGGAGTGACGGCGGGAACTTGGTTCCTGATTCGCCATTGGTCCAGCGGGTGGAGGAATTGGTCCGGGAAAAATACGCCACCACTGCCTACCAGCAAAAGCGTTGAAGGTTGAAACACGCAGCAGGATGCTGCGTTGACTGGCAGCCAGGATGGCTGCCGCTACGTAGCGGCACGCTTCCAGCGTGCCAGTGACGGCGGCATCCTGCCGCCAGTAACGAAGCCTTGCTGTGCGATAGTCCGTGCGGTCCGCATTTTCCCCTTGCTCCAATCCGCGCGGCGACTATCCTCCACCCTGCCTGAACCCCGCGATTGCGGAAGTTCATTAAGGCTGAGAAAAACAGTTAAACAAATAACCTAACCCTCAACCTCCGTTGCCCGTCAACGTCGGCTCAGTTAGGCAATGGATTTTAGGTCAGCTCACGCTCGCCCGATCTCCTTCAGTCGTTCATCCCAAAAGTTATTATGCTCACAATGGAAGAAGCCATGAAGCAAAGCTATACCCGCTTTGCCGCCGGCAGTATCGTCAAGGGAACCGTCATCGAAGTCCGCTCCAAAGAAGTCATGGTGGACATCGGTTACAAAAGCGAAGGCGTCATCTCCGGCATCGAATTCGTTGACCTCAAAGCCATGAAGGTCGGCGACGAAATTGACGTGCTCATCGAAAAACTCGAAGACAAGGACGGCATGGTCGTCCTCTCCCACGAGAAGGCGATGTTCAAACAGAACTGGGACCGCATCCTCACCATTTGCAACGAAGGCGGCATCATCAACGGCAAAGTCAAAGCCGTCGTCAAGGGCGGCCTCATCGTCCACATCGGCGTCGAAGCTTTCCTGCCTTCTTCCCAGATTGACATCATCACGCCGAAGAATCTCCAGCAGTACGTCGGCAACAACTACGATTTCAAAGTCGTCAAGATCAACCAGGAACGTCAGAACATCGTCCTGACCCGCCGCGAACTCATCGAAGCCGAACGCACCGAGAAGCGCGCGAAGCTGCTCGCGGACATGACGCCCGGCGACATCCGCAAAGGCACCGTCAAGAACATCACCGACTTCGGTG
>JANYDP010000600.1 GCA_025363535.1 Verrucomicrobiota bacterium
GGCTGGATCCGGGAACCTCCCGCGACGCCACCTTGCTGGGTTTGTTTCTCTCCAACATGACTGCGGCCAAAGGAGTTTACATGGGCTGGTGGCCGAGCGAAGGCAACGGTCTGACTTGGATTGCCAGCTATGGAATCCCCGTGCTGGCCAGTGATTTTTTCTGTAACGGTTCGGTGTTCAGCGGCGTGGCCTGGCCGATCAACGTCCCCGAGATTCCGCCGCCGCCGCCGCTCCAAAATAAAGTCTATGTCTCACTCATTCTCAGCGACGGCGACAATGTTCAATACATGCAGCATGTGATGAAGATGGACTGGGGCAACTCGGCGCGCGGCAGTGTTCCCATCGGTTGGACCACGACGGCCCTCGCCGCCGACCTGGATCCGGTCATGTTCAGCCATTATTGGAGCACGGTAACGAGCAATGACTGCCTGATCTCGGGGCCATCGGGTGCGGGTTATGCACACATTGAACTGTGGAACTCCGCCAACCTGACTGCCTTCGCCAGTGTCTCCGATGCCTACCTGCAACGCAGCGGTCTGCGCATCATCACAATCTGGGATAACGTGACCACCGGCGTGGCGCAGGCTTTGGCGACCAATTGCCCGACTTTGCTGGGGTTGACGGATCAGGGAACCCATAACGGCGTGGATCGCGGGTTGCGGACGATTGCGTTGACGCCGACGTACGCCTCGCTCATCTCGCAAATGCTTTCCGGCATCACGAACGCCTCGTTGGGTTGGAACGGCACCGCGCCGGTTTTCCTGGCGGCCCAGGCTACGGTTTGGAGTCTAGGGCCGGCGGACATGCTCACCATCGCCAACTCGTTTGACACGAACAAATTTGTGTTCGTCCGCCCGGATCATTTGTTCATGCTCGCCAACCGGGTCTTCGGTCCGGCGGCGGCGGTGACGCAAACGGCGGTCGGAATCACTCCCAGCAGCGCCATGCTTCAGGGAACCGCGACGGGCAACGCCACCAACGCGGCGGCCTGGTTCGAGTGGGGAACGAATCGCAACTACGGTTCAAAAAGCGTCGTCACCAACGTCGGAAGTGCGCCCGTGCTGGTGACGGCCGGTGTCAGTGGACTGATGGCGCAGCAGATATATCATTACCGGTTGGTGGCGAGCAATGCGTTGGGCGTGGTCTGGGGAGCCGATAAACAATTCACCACTGGCGGACGCTTGAAGGTTTGGGGCAGCGGCGCGTTGGGAGAAAAAAACTTGCCCGCAGGATTGACGAATATCGTCGGCATCGCCAGCGGTGCCAGCCACGGGTTGGGCTTGCAGAGTGATGGCACAGTGGTGGCTTGGGGATCGAATACGTTTGGCCAGACGAACGTGCCAGTGGGTCTGAGCAATGTCATCGCTATCGCCGGAGGAACGCAGCATAGCCTGGCGCTCACGGTCAACGGCACGGTTGCCGCCTGGGGCGACAATACTTTTGGCCAGACGAATGTGCCGCCGGGCTTGACCAACGTCATCGCCATCGCGGCCGGCTTTTATCATAACCTGGCGCTCAAGGCGGATCGCACGGTTACCGCCTGGGGAAATAATTCCTCCGGACAAACGAACGTCCCGGCCGGATTGACCAATGTCGTGAGTGTGGCTGCGGGGTCGGGTCACAACCTGGCTTTGAAGTTGGATGGCACCGTGACGGCTTGGGGCACCAATAATTTTGGCCAGACGAACGTACCGGCCGGCCTGAATCGCGCGGTGGCCGTGGCCGCTGGTCAGTACGACAGCATGGTGCTCAAGGCGGATGCGGTTTCAGCGGCAAATTATTTTCCGGCGAGCCGCTGGGTGGCCGACAGCCTGACCGGAACCAACGGCTCATCGGTCGCTAGTTGGGCGGACAGCGTCGCGGGAAAAAATGCCGCCCAACCAGTCGCCGTCAGTCAGCCGCAATTATTTTCCAATGTGCTCAACGGCCACAAGACATTGCGCTTCACCAATGCTGCCAGCCAGTTTATGACGGTCGCGGCGACGGACAGTCCGATCTCCGGTGCCACGGATTTCTCGCTGGCGGTGGTGTTTAAAACTTCCACGCCGGGAAATTCTTCGACCTCGTTTTTCCAAAACACGGGTCTGCTGGGCGCGGAACAGCCGAACAACGTCAGTGACTGGGCGTTGGGGATCAGCGACAGCCAATTGGGTGCGGGGCTGGGCGCGGGTGCCAGCGGTTGCAGCGCCGACGTGAGTCTATACGGCGGGAATGTGACGGATGGCAATCCGCACATCGCCCTGTATGTGCGCTCCGGCAGCACCGTTCGTCTGTATGTGGATGGAGTGATCGCTGCCGAGCAGACTTCGCTCTGCCGGCTGGCGCGGGGCAGTTACGATTTCCAAATCGGGGCGATGACCACCAACTCCTTTTTCTTCAACGGCGATCTCGCTGAAATCCAACTTTACAACCGAGCGTTGAGCGCCCCGGAAATCCAAGGCGTGGATCAAGGGCTGGCCACGACGTACGGGATGAGCGGCATCACAGGCGCACCGGTGAACCGGTGGGTGGCGGATAACCTGTCGGGTGCCGACGGCTCAACGATAAGTAACTGGACGGATACTATCGGCGGCAAGAGTGCCGCCCAGGTCGTCGCCGCCAACCGGCCCAAATTATTTTCCAATGTTCTGAATGGCCATAAGATCGTGCGTTTCGCCAGTGCCAGCAGCCAATATCTGACCGTGGCGGCGGGCGGCAGTCCGATTTCTTCCGCCGGAAGTTTCACCTTGGCCGTGGTGTTCAAGACCTCGACACAGGGCAGCGTCTCAAGTTCATTTTATTTCAACACCGGATTGTTGGGGGCGGAACAGCCCGGCGTTGTCGCAGATTGGGCGCTGTGCATCAATGGCAGCCAGTTGGGCGCGGGGCTGGGCGGCGGGACCG
>JANYDP010000005.1 GCA_025363535.1 Verrucomicrobiota bacterium
GCTGGAACAAGCGTCGGGGCGCTTTCACCCTGCGAAGTGAAATCCTCAGCGGTGACAAGACGACCATTGAGTTCGCCGTCGCGGTTCAAGTCCACGAAGTTGCCGCTCTGAAAAATGTGGTCGGTGGGTTTGAACTCGCCGGCGAAGCGGTCGTTCGAGTTCGGCCCCTTGATGAAATAATTATCAAGCAAATCGGCGGAGTGGTCGCCGGCAGAATGTCCGCCGACGTAACCACAGACACCCCAGTTGTAGATGACGTTGTTGACATATTGGACGCGGCCCTTGGATTTGGGATTGCGGCTTTGATTGCTGATCCAGAGGTTGCGGATGAAGGAAATGTTTTCGCTCTGACAAAGGCAGCCGAAGCGCTGCGGCGCGACGCCGGGGCCGATGATGCAATTTTGCACGGTAACATTCGTACAGAGGTTCATGTCAATCGTGTCCCAGCGCCCCCACTGAATAGAGAGGTGATCGAGCAGGATGCCGTTCGCGCCCGTCATGTTAATGGCGCTTTTCTTGTCCTGCTTTTCCGCCAATCCCTGCCGGATGCGGAGGTGCCGCACGACAATGTTATGTGAGCCGGAGAGAGAAACCTCCGAACCGCGCAGGCCGATCCCCTGCCCCGGCGCGGTCTGGCCGGCGATGGTCAGGTCGCTGCCGACGCGCAAAATGCTTTTCAGCGGAATGTAGCCGCCGATATCAAAAACAATCATGCGCGGGCCGGGCGGATGCTCGACGCCGGCGCGCAGGGAGCCGGGGCCGGCGTCGTTAAGATTGGTGACGTGATAGATTTCGCCTCCACGTCCGCCAGCAACTTCAGCCGCGAACCCCTCCGCGCCGGGGAACGCAGCCAAGTTGGTTTGAGCACCAGCCAATCCCGGTGCAGCGATGAGCAACCAGGACAGGAAAAAATCAGGCAGGATGGAGGATTTCATTTTGGAATAGTTCAACGGTCGTCGCTTTCCAGAGCATCAAACAGATTGTCGTAAGCCACGCACGATGCCTGCGACTGCACGGTGGTGAAGGTGCCGGAAAGCACGATGCTCAACGCCGCCTTGCTGGAAATAAATCTGGCCGAGCCGTCGGCGAAGAGAACATTGAAACCGCGCGACGGATAATGGGCGAAGGATTTGGTGCCGAAGGTCGGCGGCACGCCGAGGTCGGGCGTCTGGACATAATCCATCAGAAATAATTTATGCTTCGCCTGGCTTTGTTTTTGCATGAGCCGCAACGTCGCCGGATCTTTCGGATTGCCCGCCTGATAGCCGGCCGCATTCACCACGCGCGGATTGTAAAGGTAGCTGGAATACACCATGCCGCCGGCGTCGGGTGAAAGGAAAGACGGATTGGAATAGGTGCTGATGTCCGGGAGGTCTGAGGAGTTGGGCGTCTTGAAAGCGGGGTCGTACAGGATGTGGCCGTCGCCCGCGAGGCCGGCGGCATACAGCAGGCCGAGGTTTTGAAAATCATAAACCGTGCGGTCGGCGTTTTGCGGAATCGGCACGCCGACGGGCGCGGCCTTGGGACCAACCGCCCAGTAGGCGTAGCCCTGGCTGTGGATTTCGTTCAGCGGATGCCCGCCGGGATTGGCCAGATGATCCGACCACACCGGATACCAGTCCTTAAAGTCGGTGACATAGATCGCACAACCCGTTGAGAGCTGATGCAGGTTGTTGATGCATTGGATCGTGATCGCCCGCCCTTTGGCGCGGGCCAGGGAGGGCAACAGCATGGCCGCCAAGATTGCAATGATGGCGATGACCACCAGAAGCTCAATCAGGGTAAAGCCGCGAGATGCGCCGCGTAATTTAAGTTTCATAAGGCTTTCAACTAAAAGCGGCGTGTGAAGTTTTGCTTCACACGCCGCAATGACTTGAAGCGGGGGCTTATTGAACCTGGAGCAGATAGAACTGCTGCGGCGCGGCCGGATCCACCGGCACGGTGAGCGGCGGATTGATCGCCCCGGTGCCATCGAAGTTGCCGGTGGTGACGATCGTCCAACTGCCAAGAGGCAGCGCGACATTTGTGGAGCTCAACAAGGTGTAGGGACCACTGGCCGCACCGCCGCCGGCTGCGATGGTAACATTGACACCATCGTTGGCGATGCTGCTGATGGTCGGGCCAGGCAGGAAGCCGCTGACGCTGATGGTGCCGTTCACGCCGAGGTTGCTGGTGTTCCAAGTGATGTAGTTCGGCAACTGCAGTGTGGCAAACGTCGCGGCACCAAGGCCCGCGCCGTCGAACAGGTCGAAGGTGTCGCCGATTTGAAGCGCCGCACCGATGTTTGTGACCAGCAGCGTGCCGCCGTAGGTGATGGTCGAGAGCGAGGAGACCAGTTTGTCCGCATTGGGGCTGCTCGCGCGGTTGAGCTTCATCCAGGTGGTGCCGCCGAGCGCGATCGCATTGGTCGCGGTGAGCGTGCCCAGGCCGCCACCGACGCCGCCGCCGGGAGCAATCCGGAGGCCCGAGGTGGAGTCAACACCGCCGAGAATGGTTCCGCGACCTTGAAGCGTCTGACTTCCGCCAACGACGAGCGTCGGAGTGGTCAGGCCGGAAACATCGAGCGTCGCACCCGACGCCACATTGATTGAGCTGCTGCTGACAATGGAGCCGCTGCCCGTGAGGGCCAGCACACCATTGTTGATGGTGGTGGCTCCCGTGTAGGGATTCGCCCCGGAGAGCGTGAGCGTGCCGCCACCGACTTTGGTCATGGCCGTGGTTGAAGAACCGCCGCCGGAACCGTTTTGAATGATGCCGTCAAAAGTGGTGCTCAGGCCATTGGCACCAATGAAATGGGTCGTGCCTCCATTGTTACCCGAACCGCCGCGGCCCGAGAGGGTCGTGCCCGCCGCGCCTTTCAAGGCACCGATGGTGTTGGAGGTCGAGCCGGTGCGGACGTTGAGATCCATTGGTCCCGCGCCCAAGTTCCAAGTTGCCAGGGGGCTGCCGATGGAGCCATTGAAGCGCACAATCGCACCGCCCGTGTTGGTGAAAGTGATCGTTCCGCTGTAAGCGGTCATGTCGCCGGTGAGGTCGAATACGCCAGTGGTGACGGCGAGCAGCAAATCCGCGCTGCCGGTCAGGTTCCGGATGCCGGTGAGTCCGCCCGCGTTGCCGCCGGTGATCAGGCCGCTGGCTGCGACATTAATTGTGTTGGCGGGCTTGACGGCTCCGAGGATCAGGTTGCCCGCGTTCAAGGTGATGACACCCCCGCCCGCCGCGCCGGCATTGTTGAGCGTCAACGTGCCCGCGTTCAACACCGTGCCGCCGCCATACCCGTTGGCGGCGTTGTTCAGGATCAAATTGCCACCACCGATTTTCGTCAGCGACCCGGTACCGTTGACCGCTCCGTTTTGGGTCAAGGCGGTCGCCGCATTGCTGACCGAAACACTGCCGCCGGCAACACCCATGGTGATCGTCCGGGTCCAAGTATTATTCGCCCCGGAATACTCCAAGGTGCCGCCATCAACGAGGATCGTTCCCGTCAGACCCAGCGGACTGGCAATGCCGTCGTCCGCCACGCTGTCCATGCTCAATGTGCCGCCCTTGATGCTGACGCCGCCCGTGAAACTGTTCGTGCTCAACACGGTCAACCGGCCGGAATTCGTCTTCGTCAGACTGGCACCGCCCCCGATGCTGCCGGCTCCGGCAATGACGTAATCGTTCGCGGCATTGACGGTGACGGACGCAGGTGCGACGCTCCCCGGCAGATTGACGTTAGGGTTCGCAGCCCCCACGGCGTTGAAGATCGCGTTGTCACCGGTGACAAAAAAATCCAGCGCCCCGTTGTTGACCCAGTTCGTCAGATTCAGCGCATCCCAGTTGTTGAAAATCGCATTCCCCGCCCAAACTATATTTGTGGGGGCGCGGACGGTGGTCACCGCGCGGAAAGCAATCATCTTGGGCGTGGTGGTGGTGATGTTGGTCAGCACGCCGTTCGGCCCCACGACGACGAAATTGGTCAGGTCGCCGTTGAAGGTTCCGTAGTACTTGAACAACGGATGCAGGCTCCCGGACGGGCCGCCGCCGCTGATGGCGACGAGGTTGCTGATGCCGCTGACGTTCAAATTGCCATTGATCACGATCAGGTCGTTGTTCGGGCCGGACGGATTGGTGGACAGGTCGAAGTTGTTTTTTGCGCCGCCGGTCTGCGTCACGGAGTTGGAAAAACTCAGGGTGCCGGTCGCGCCGTTCGTGCCGGGATCAAGGACGCCGCCGGAAGCCACGGCCACATCGCCCGTGACCACACCAAAGCCACCGAGAAACTTCCCCGCTGATTGAACATAGCCGCCGGAAACCGCGCTAACGTCAAACAACGTGCCCGCACCGAGGGTGATGTGCGCGCTGTTGGCAATGGTGCCAGCCGCGCCCAAAACCACCGAGCCGGCATTGATCAATGTATCCGACAGGTAAGGGTTCGTGTTGTTGAAAGTCAGGGTGCCCGCGCCAGTCTTGTTCAAGGTGGCGGTGCCGTTGTTGTTCAGCGCGCCGTTGAGCGTGATGTTGTGCGAGGTGCCATCCAGGGCGGCCGCATTGAAAGTGAAGCTGCCGCTGAGAACCATCGGCACCGTCGCCGTCCAGTCGGCCGTTGCGCCAAAGGTGCCGCCCGCGTTGAGCGCGACATTGATGGCGGTCAGGGTGTTGTTCGAGAAGCCGGCAACGCCCACGTAAATGTTCGCGGCGTTCGTAAAGTTAAGGGTGCCCGCCACGTCCCCGGGATCTGCCGCCAGGAATCCCGCCACAATGTTTGTTCCGCCAGTGACCGAGTAGCCGACAATGGCATTATTCGCAGGCTGTCCGCGAAGATGAACCCCGTCGTTGTTGGTGGACACAAAAAATCCTCCCGTCTGCATGAAGCGCGAAGGGCGGGCGGCGGTCTTTTGGCGAATGGTGAAAGCCCCGGCATTTGTCACTGCCCCGTTGGCGACCAGCATGGTGGCCGTGGCATCCGCCCCGGTGCTGCCCACATCCAGACTCGCGGCTCTCACCACCCCGCCATAGATGAGCAATCCTTCCGCCCCTGGCACGGCCCAGGTGGTAAGATTGCTTCGTTGGATCACAATATCGCCCAGATCATTGGTGCCGCCATTGATCACGACGCGGCTGTTGGCGTTGCCATTGTTGGGGGAGATACGCACGCCCCCCACGCTGATGATGCCACTGTTATTGGTGACGATCCCCACCTTGTCCGTGGTGCCGTTGCCCGAGCCGGCTCCGACCATCAACGTGCCGGACGCCGTAAACACACCGCCATTGCTCACCACCAGGGCGGCGCTGTTCGTCAGCGTCAATCCGCCATTGGTGATGCTCAGGACGCCGCCGGTGTTGACCAGCACCCGGACGCCGACCCCGCCCGCGTTCACCGCCGCATTACCACTGGCACCCACGACAAAGCCGGTGGTGTTAATGGTGACCAGGCCAAAGTTGGTCATGGCTCCGATGCTGCCCGCCGTCATGGGCACGTTGTAATTCACGTTGGTGCCGACACCGATGAACGCGTTGGTGGTCAAGTCCGCCGGGGCGCGACCCGTGCTCCAGTTGGCCGCCGTGTTCCATTCACCGCCGCTCGCCGGGCCGATCCAGGTGGCGGTGGTTTGTGCAAGGCTGGGGAACTGAAGTGCGAGGGACGTTGCGAGCAACGCCGTGCATTTCATCAGAGGGGACAGGATTTTTTTCATGGTGATTAGGAGTTGGGCTGGGTTTGTTACTGGAAATGGCCGGGAGTTAGTTGAACCCTACCAAGCGTTGGGCTACCACACGAACAAGCGAATGAAATGATTCGCCTCCCTGAAAAGGTGTTAAAGCTTTGTTTGCTCGCATTGGGTCGCCTTCATAATGACAAGAAACCACTGGTTTGTCAGTTACATTTCAAAAGTAGTTCTGCCAAGACACTTGCGTTTTCTGACGAGCCAGCCACCCGAAACCGCCTTTGGCTGGCGTTACTCAAAAACTTTAGTCGCCAATGAGTTGATGCCTTCAATGTCGTATTGGTTGTTAAACGCAGCCGGCTTGGCAAGCAGCAAAGCTTTGACCGCCCCTGAAACTTTCTTAAACTCGACACTGGCGTCACTGAACAGGACATTCCAACCCTTGCTGCGACTGTGAGCAAAATCAATGCTGTTCACATTCACATCACCCGTGGTGGTATCCCATGAACTGCTGTCCATGAAATCCAACCCGAAGACCACCCGCCCCTTCAGGCTGCTCGATTTCTGATATTTCCGATTCACATCGGCGCTGTTGACTGGATCAACCACATGCGGATTGCAAATGTAACTGCTGCGCACATTCCCGTTGCCATCCGGCGGGTTGGAATCTTTGAACGTCAACATCGGTTCATACCACAAGGCACCAATCGTCGAGCCCTTGGCATTTAGACTCGGGCAAAAAAGCACCTTGCCCGCCCCAAGATATTTTGTCGGCAACAACCCGCCAAAGTCGGTGAACTTAATGGTGGTATTGTTGATGTCCAATTTGACGCCGGACAAACCGGGGCCAAAAGCAGCCCAGCGGGTATAATAGCCGCCTTTGATCGCGTTCACAGGGTTGCCCCCCGCCTGCGTGATGGGAAATTTTTCCGCATTGTCCCCCGCATACATGGTGTAGCCCAAGCCCAGTTGGCGCATGTTGCTCACGCAATTGGAGCGGTTGGCTTTCTCCTTCGCCGTGGCCAGCGCCGGCAACAGCATCGCCGCCAGAATCGCAATGATGGCAATCACCACCAACAACTCAATCAGCGTGAAACCTTGAGCTGACACTTTCTGCGTTTTCAAATTAATCGGATCTTTCATTTTCATGTGTTTAAGAATTCTGAATCGGCCGCTGACGCCACCCAATCGCCGGAACATTATCGCCGCAACCGAGGGTGCTAGAGTCGAAATACTCTACACGCGAGGGAATCGTTTACCATCGCCAGTTCTGGTGACGGTTAACCGGAATCCTCGAACCGCATCCCGCAAAAACGGACGGGGCGCAGTTTGAACTGCGCCCCGTCGTGATTTTTTATTGTGCTCCCCAGTTGGGGGACCACCGCTTATGGCAATACCATGCGATAGAACACCGACCCGTTCGCCGGATTGATCGGGAAGTTCATCGTGTTCACGGTGGTGGAACCCGCCACATCAAACCAGTTGCTGGCGATGCCCGTGCTGATCGTGTTGGTCTGCACCTGAAGCTTCCAACCGATATGATCCGCCGGCCAGGTCAGGGTGAGCGTGCTGCCGGACACGGAGGGGGTGATCGGAGCAGGTGTCGGATTCACGGCTGACGCACCCACCAGCACCTTGATGGTGCCGGCCGGTGAACTGCCCGCCGCGACGAGGTTGGTCTGATAGACGTAGGTGATCGTGGCCGCCGCGTTTTGCGCCGGCAGACTCAACGCGAAGGTTCCAGTGACCGCCTTGTTGAACAAGGTGAAGACGTTGCCGGTCACGAGGTCGGCACCGGTGTTGGTCACGACGAGGCTGGCCCCGTTGAGGTTGATCGCCCCCCCGGCCGTGATCCGATCGCTGTTCTGCGCGTTGGTGTTGTTCAGCTCCATGTTGATGGTCCCCTGCGAGGCGAACGCGCCGGACACCGCCAGCGTGCCAATGTCCATCGTGAGCGTCGAGCCAGCGTCCTGAACCACGGAGCCGAGGACGGAACCCGCAAGGCCACTGACGGCGAAGGTGCGGAGCGTCTGGCCGGCATAGAGTTCAAACACGCCGTTGGTGACGAGCACCTGGTTGGTGACGGTCAGCGAAATATCAACTTGATCGCTGACGTAGCCCATCTTCGTGGCATCCAACACAGCACCCGCGCCAGCCAGTGTGATGGTGGTGCAGTTGGTCAGTGAATTTGGAACGATCAAGGCCAGCGTGCCATTGCTGACGGTCGTGTTACCAAGGTAGCTGATGAGCGGAGCATACAAGTAGTTGGTGTAGGTGGCGCTGTCAGTGTTGGTGGTGATGGTCAAACCGTCCAAGGTTAAACTGCCGGGACCGACCTTGACCAAGTTGTTGCTACCGCTGATGTAACCTTCAAAGGTGGTGCTCAAACCCTTGGCTCCGATGGACCAAGTGGACACCGTGCCGCCGGTGCCATTACCGCCGATGCCGGAGGTACTGCTGCCACCGCGGACGGCACCCAGTTCGACCGTTTGCGCGTCGCGGGTATGAACATTTCCCGCCACAAACTCAAAGGCCGTGTTGGTGCCACCGTTCAATGAGGGAGTATTGAAGAAGCGGAAGTTACCGGAGGCCAGGGCAAACTGAACCACCCCGTTGAAGTTCTGGAACGCACTCACTCCGCCGACTGACACCGGGCCGATGAAGCGGTTGGTGGCCGTGGCGCTGCCGAGAAACTGGGAGCCCCAACTGTTGCCTTCCGCACCGGAGGTAAACGTGACACTCGCGCCACCCACCGTGGTGATATCAACGGGCGTTCCAGGAGGAGTGCTGCCGCCGGGCAATCCCAGCGTCGCGGTGTTGCTGGCAACGACGCTGCCGGTCACACCTGCACCCACGTTATTGCCGATCAGGAAGGACGCCCCGCTGCCGACAATCGTGCCGCCGGTATAGGTGGTGCCTGAGTTCAAACGAAGCGAGCCGCCCAGAACTTTCACGGCCACACCGCCGCCGCCGGAACCGTTGGCGATGGAACCAGCATAGATCGTCGTCGTCGCTCCCTGGATCACTAGCGTGTTGGTCGTGGTCGTGGAGTTGTTGGCGATAACCCCGCCCGAACCGGCGAGGCTGTTCACGAAGAGGTTGGTCTTCATGTCCAAGGTGCCGTTGTTGACCGACAGATCGCTTCCGGTGCCGAGCGCGTGTTCATCACCGGCCACCAAAGTTCCATGGTTCAGCGTGGTGGCTCCGACATAGGAGTTGGATGAGGTGAGGATCTCCGAGCCGTTGCCTTCCTTGACGAGGGCCAGCGTACCGGACGTGTTGTTGATGGTGCCAGTGAAAGTCCCACCGTTGTTGTTGTTACCCACAGTCAGGACGGAGGTGCCGCCGTTTTGCACGTCCACCTTGCCGCTGCCGGTCAAAGCATTGATGACGTCAGAGAAACCGCTCAGATCCAGAACGGCCGGGCTAATGACCGCCACATCGCCCGCCCCGGTGCTCGGTATCGCGTTATTTGCGCCGAGGGCCAAAGTGCCGTTGTTGACGACGGTACCGCCACTGTAACTGTTGATGGTTGAGAGCGTCAGTTTACCTGAGCTGTTCTTGGTCAGACTGGTGCTGCCGCCGATTTGACCCGTGCCGCTAAACGTGTAGTCATTGGCGGCGGTATCCACCACCACACTGCCGGGCGACAAGGTTCCGACCAGGTTGACCGTCGGGTTGGTGGAGCCAACGCCGTTGAAAGTAACGTTGTCAGAAATGTTGAAGATGGAAGCAGCAGCACCGTTGAGCCAGTTCGCGTCAATGGTGGTGTTCCAGTTGGCGTTCAGCGAGCCACCCGTCCAGACCAGGTTTTTCGGAACGTAAGCGGTGATTTCCAAATTGACGTTTCCACCGACAACCGTAATCGCGGCCACCGTCCCGGCCGCTTTGCCGGTGCCGGTGACGGTGACGGCATAACCACCGGCGCTCGTCACGGTTCCAGCAGCCTGCTGAATCAAACGATACGTTCCCACACCGAGCGCGGTGCCGGCGGCGTTGTTGACCGTGAAGGTGTTGTTACCGAGTGAGAGAGTGCCTTGGGAAACATATAGGGAAGGGTGTGCGGTGTCGCCTGAGAAGGCAGTCGGGGTAAAGGTCAGCGAGATCCCTTTTGCTCCGGTGGCCAAATCCATGATGCCGGCGGGGTCTGCCTTGATGGTGGCAGCGGTTGAACCAACGCTCGTTCCAGTTCCGGTGCCACTAATGGCCGCCGTGGTCAGGGGATAGGTGACCGCGCCCTGCGCCGTCAAATCAAAAGTGCCGCCAGCGGCAATGTTCAAGTTCGCACCAGTGCCCAACGTGCCAGTGAGTGTCAGGGCCAGACTTCCGGCGTCCACGGAATACTTGCCGACATAATTGGCGGTCTGATTCATTATGACTGTGCCCGCACCGGTGATACGGAGAACGGAATCCGCTGCGCCGCCGGTGGGCTGGTTGACCACGTTGCCAACCGTCAAAACATCGCTCGCTCCGACCGTGCTCAAGGTCACGGTGGTGGAAGCCTGATTGCCCACGGTGACACCATTGACAGTGCCGCTGCCATTCATCCGGATGAGGCCGCCGTTGCGTACTGTGAGGCCGTTGTTGTTCAAGCTCACGCCGTCAATCTGCAGGGTGCTGTTGGTAACCACCAGATTGCCGGCGGTGATCGTTCCAAGGGAGCTAGCGTCTTTGACGACCAGCTTGCCTTCATTTACGAAAACATGAGCGACATTTCCGGCGCTCGTTTTCTGCGGCAGATTGTTCGGGCCAGAGAATATCCAAGTGCCTGTGCCAACTTTATCCAGCAAGATTGCGCCATTGGCACCGGCGTTGTCGTCAAAGAGCGCAACCGTGTTGGTGCCAGTGTTGGAACCGCCGAGGAACATTGAGCATGGGCGGGTGCTGGCGGAAGAGTTGGTGATCGCGGCGAAAAAGAGTGTTGCGTTCACGCTCGCCGCGTTGTTGGTCAGATCGTACCGCAGGTTGGTGCTGGAGGGCACGCGCGTGCGCAGGCCTTGGTTGAAGCTCACTGGATTCACCACGGTGGAATTCATCGAAATATTTCCCAGATGAATGATGTCCAGAAAATTATCGTTGAGACTGTTGCCGAACGTATAGGCACCGCAGCCGACCGTGTCAAAAAGGATGCTGCGGATGCCACGGGTGACATCGTTCAAGATAGGATTCGCCGCCCCACCAAAGCCACCGGCGATGGGGTTAATGAAGGAGGCAACGTCCGCCGAAGTCGAACTGTTGACGGCGCCGGGAACCGCGTTGCCAACCCAGTTACCAGCAGTTGCCCAAGCCGAACTGACCGGCGTATTCGTCCACGTCTGGCTGGCAGCAAATACCGACGGCGCGATGCACGCCGCAGCCAGCATGGTGGCGGCTATTAATTTACAGGGGCCAGTTTGGGAACGCAGAGACAGAGGCAGGTGAGTAGGTTTCATAGTGAGCGTGTTACGATTTAACTCCCCGACAGATGGAGAGTTGGGTTGTTGGTTCTTCATGGGGCTTGGTGTTATTGTTGTGCTGTTTGTTTTTCGGGACGTTGGGGATCTGAGGTTACAAGGGTTAGAAAATGCACACAGACGTTACGTCGGCGATTTCTTTTGTCGGCAAACAGGGCTTCATTGAGATCAATTTATACGAGTGATGCTTGATTGCCATCGCCAGTTCTGGTGACGACTTGAACACTATTGTTTTGGGATCAGCCCCGCCGCGCCGCGCTGCCGGTCAAACTGGCCGCCGTCATTTCCCGGGCGGAGCGCGGTTGGTTGAGGTGCTTGGCCACGGCTTCCGTGCGCGAGCGAACGTGCAGCTTTTCGTAAATATGCCGGATGTGGGTATGCACGGTGGCGTACGTGACCTTCATACTCTCGGCGATTTCCTTGTAGAGAAAACCCTTCGCCAGCAACTCCAGCACTTCCGACTCGCGTTGCGAAAGGCTTTCCATTTCTTTGGTGGCGGGCGAGGTGCGCTGGAACGACTGGACGATTTTCCGCGCGATGTGGCTGCTCATCGGCGAGCCGCCCGCATTGACTTCCTGAATGGCGACCAACAGTTCCGCCGGCGGCGTCTGCTTGAGCAGGTAACCCGTGGCTCCGGCGGCCAGGGCGTTGAAAATGTGTTCGGTGTTTTGATACACGGTCAGCATGATGACCTGCGTGCCGGGCAGCAAAGGTTTGAGCCGCCGCACACATTCCACGCCGCTGAGTCCGGGGAGATTGATATCCATGAGCGCCACGTTCGGCTTGAGCTTCGGAATTTCCTCCAGCGCGCTTTCCGCGCTGCCATGATCGCTGACGCAGCGGTAACCGGGCGAACTGTTGATCAGCTTGGCCAGCGTGCTGCGGATCCCGGCATCATCCTCCACAATCGAAACGGAAATGCTCATGACAATTCTTTCCAGTCAAACTCGGTCTTCATCTGCTGAAACTAATCTTTTATTTCGCCACGAACAATCACCACAACTGGTGATGACCGGACGCTCACCGCTTCAGGGTCAACTCCACCCGCGTCCCCTCCCCCGCCCGGCTGGTCACCGCGCAACGACCGCCCACGGCCGCGAGTCGTTTCTCCAGATTCGCCAGGCCCGAGCCGGAGGTGAGGCGCTCGCCGGGAGCAGCCGGTATGGAATTTTCATTCAGTGACGACAGACCCCGGCCGTTGTCCTCGATGATGATCGAAAAGGAACCGGGTTCGAGCCGCAGCCGCAGCCAGACTTCGGTGGCCTGCGCGTGCTTGACGATGTTGTTGAGCGTTTCCTTCAAGGCCAGGAACAGGTTGTAACGCACCTCCGCCTCGACGCGCAGGGCCGGCAGCTCGTTGGGAAAATCCATGCGGCAGGGAATCCCGGCCACCCGCAAAAAATCCTCGGCATAGGCGGAAATGTAATCCATCAGCCCGTTGAACGTGTCGTGCTGCGGATCCACCGCCCACACGATTTCATCCATCGCCAGCGTCAGCCGCCGCGCCGAACCGGAGATGCGGTCCAGGTGCGCCGCCGCCTGTTCCGGTTCGCGCCGCGCGAGTTCGCCGAGCAACGTGATCTGCGTCAGGCCCGCGCCGAT
Source organism: Verrucomicrobiota bacterium (assembly GCA_025363535.1). Classification (GTDB taxonomy): domain Bacteria; phylum Verrucomicrobiota; class Verrucomicrobiia; order Limisphaerales; family CAIQOK01; genus CAIQOK01. The sequence goes on from JANYDP010000005.1 coordinate 12,704, forward strand.
GTCATCGTGAATATCCTTGGCGATGCGCGCCCGGTCCCGCTCGATGGCGTGCTGCTGTTGCAATCGCGCCAGCTTCCGCCGGTACTTGCGCGTCGCCAGTTTGCGCACCGTGAAGGCCACGACAAAAACCACGCCGACTCCGGCCGCCCAACGGAACCACCAGGTCTCATAAAAAAATGGCCGCACGGTGAACCGGACGGTCGCGCCGGTTTGATTCCACACCCCCTCATCGTTGCAGGCGATGACGCGAAAACGGTAATCACGCGCGGGCAGGTGGCCGTAGCGCGCGCTGCGACTCGTGCCCGCCTCCACCCAGTCGGCATCCAGCCCGTCCAGGCGGTAACGAAACCGGGTCTTGTCCGGCGCGCCAAAACTCAGCGCGGTGAATTGAAACTCAAACTGCTTGTGCCCCGGCGGCACACCGAGGAGGCGCGTGTCCATCGCCAGCGCATCGCCGTCCACCCGGAATTCCTCCACCAGCACCGGCGGCGGCAGGGAATTTCCCTTCAACTCCGCTGGGTTCACCGCCACCGCGCCCCGCACCGTGGCAAACCACAGACGCCCGTCGCGCCCGTGCCAGCACGAAGGCTGGTAGCCATCCGAACACTCTAACGCCGACAGGCCGCCGTAGCTCGCGCAGTTGACTTTCCGGATCTTGCCAGCCGCACAGTCGTTCAACGCGGACTTGTCCACGCAATAAATTCCCTGGTGCGTGCCCAGCCAGAGCCGGCCCTGCGCGTCTTCCAAAATCTGCACGATCACCGACGTGGGCAGCCCCTGCTCCACCGCGAACCGTTTGAACTCGCCGTTTTTGAAACGCAGCAGGCCGCCACGAAATGTCCCCGCCCAAATGGTCCCCTCTACATCCGCCAGCAACGACCAGATCGGTTCCTGCCCATGTCCGTCTGACGGGTGAAACGCTCGCAACCGATCCGGCTCGCACTGGTACAACGTGCCGTCATCGGAGCCGCACCAAATCGTACCGTCCGACGCTTCCGCCAACGCCCGCACAGGTGAAGGGGCCAGCCCATCCTGCGAAACCAGCCCGTCGTTGACGCCAAAAACGCGCCGGCCCTGTTCCGACCACCAGGCCAGCCCCGACTTGGTTCCCAGCCAGATACGACCGGTGCGATCGGCCAGAATCGCCTTCACACCGCGCGGATCCCAGGGTGCTCGCTCCACCTGCCGACCCCGGAATCGAAACAGATTTTCCCCCTCGCCCGCGCTCAACCAGATGTCGCCGTCGCCTCGCGGAAAAACTGAGAAGACAAAATTGGCGGAAAGATTCCCGCCCGCCGGGTAGCTGGAAATTTTTCCTTCGCTCCACCGGCACAAGCCGCCGCCCGCAGTGCCGACCCACAACGCGCCGTCCCGCCCTTCACAAACCGAAAGCGCCGCGCGCGCCGTCAGCCCTTCGGCGGGGCCGACCAGTTGAAACTTCCGCTCCCGCAGGCGCGCGAGTCCGCCGCGATCCACGCCCAGCCACAGGGCACCGTCCCGGCTTTGAAACCACGCGCCCACCCGGTCGCCCGGCAACCCGTCCCGCGTCGTCAACCGTTGCAGCTCCCCTTCCGGCGTGATGTGAAAAACCCCGTTGCCGTAATGGTTGAACCACATGCCGCCGCCGACGTCCTCGTGCGCCCCCATCGCCCGCCCGCCCGCCCAGCCCAGCAATCCGCGCCAGTCCCCGGCTTCCGCAATCCATTGACGGCCTCGCATTTTCCGCATCCGGTCGCCATCCAAAACCCACAGCGCGCCGGCCTGCGTGGGAAACAACAGCAGCGGCATCAACCCCGCCTCGCCATTCGTCGGTGAAACGGATTCAAAATAATTCGTCTGCCACCGCGCGATATTATTTTCCACGCCCGCCCAAATCCCGCCGCGCCCATCCGTGGCCACGGTGAACACCCGGTTGGTGCCCAGCCCCGCATCAGCGGGCAGTTCCTTGAACTCGCCGCCCAGAAATCGCACGATGCGGCCTTCCCGGTTCACGAACCACAGTTGGCCCGCCGCATCCGCGCATTGAAAAATGGGCCGCGTTCCCGCAGGTGCCGGGGCGAGGCTCCAGACATTCGTGGTGGCCGATGCGGTGCGGGTCAGCACGTCTCCAAACTGCGTGACAAAAGTAACTGTGTTAGAAGCGGAGAAGACCAAGGTGGTGTGCAGGTCAAAGCCAGCCTGCCCCGGACGTTCCAGGTGGAACGCGCCGTCGCGGTACGAAGCCAGCCCGCCGCGATATGTGCTGATCCACAACGTGCCGTTGACATCCAGGAAAAGTCCCTGCACACGGGAATGTCCCAGTGCCGGCGTGTTGCCCGGTTCGAACGTGACAAACCGCACGCCGTCGAAACGCGCCAGCCCGTTGTACGTGCCAATCCAAAGGTAGCCATCCGGCGTCTGGGTAATCGCGGTGACAGTGCTGCTCGGCAGGTTTTCTTTCCGGTCCAGAACATCAATCAGATAGTCCGGCACCGCTCCGAAAACCACGCTCCCGCCGCTAAAAATCATCGAAACCACCACTCCGATCAGCAGCAGACGAGGCAACCGCTCAAAAATGTTCTGATCGCAAACCGGCGTGGACATGGGACAACTATGAAGAAGGCGTTGGGCCAAGGCAAGCGGTTCGCCGGGCAGCGCCGCCCACCGCGACGCCCGCTATTTCTTCGGGAAATTCGCGTCGGCCTTCACTTCGTTGAGCTGTTTGGTGTGGCGTTCACTGTGCGCGGCGATGAAAAGCACCCATTCGTAACCGTCCAACTTTTTTCCGAGCGGACTGTCAATCGCGTGGTCGCGCAAACCTTTCGTCTCTTTCAAGAATGCGATTGTCTGGGCACGGCTGGCCTTGAAATGCTTCAAACTTTCCTTGGGCGAGCCGAAGCGGTTGTTCGGCTGCAACGGTTCAGGTGCCTGCACTTTCACACTGCGATCCGGGATCGCCTTGAGCACAAATTCATCAAGGGCGGCAACATCTTCACCAGCGGAACGCGCCGGGGCGGTCATCACCTTATCGTGAATCATCGCCCTGAGAAAATCCTCGGCAGCGGCGAGGTGCTCGGTGACTTCCGCCACCGACCAGCGGTTCGTGGCCGGCTTGAAATTCCACTGGGCCGCCGACAAGCCCTTGGTGGCCGCGAAAACATCCGCGCGGGTTTTCTCCAGATACTCGATGGCTTTGGTACGCTCGGTGGGCGTGAGATTTTGCGCCCGGAGCGCGGGGATCATGAGGCCGGTGAAGCCGAGGACGAACAATATTTTTTTCATAGAATGATTGTGGATGTTTTGTCGGAAACAAAAGGTAGGCGTCCGCCCGCGCGCCGGACAAGTAAAAATATTTTCAGCCGGAACGCGGGACGAAAAATAAAACCCCCACGGCTCGCGCCGCAAGGGTTTTCAATCCGGCCATCCACTTCAACTCGCCGCAGGTTCGGCCGGCGCGGATGCTTCCGCAGCGGGCACGGCTTCCGCGACAGGCGGCTCGCTCGCCGGCAGCGCTTCACCGCCGATGGCCTCGGAAACTTCCGCCGCGTCCGCCACGGCTTCAACATTGGCACCCGGCTTCGCCGCCTTGGGCTGCTTCACCGGTTTGGGCAACGGTTTCTTGGCGGTCTCCAAAATGCCGTTCGCAAATTCGATGACGTGGCCCTGATGAATCAGCCAATGCAGATCGGCGTTCACAGCCGTCTGTTCGGCGGAGGGTTCGGTGACGACCGGTGCAGACGCAGCTTCAACGGCCACTGGCGTTCCTTCAGCCGCCACGGGCACGACCGGCGCAGCCTTCACCGCCGACGGCGCGAGCGCTTCAAACAATTTCCGGCGCGTCGCTTTGGGCGTCGCATTAATGAAGTCCACGATGCGCTTGATGGTCTCGGAAACCGGCGTGGTTTCCAGATCAAGGTAACTCGGCCGCGCCACAGAAACGTGCGTGACGGTTTTGTTGACCTTGAAAAACTGCAAGCCCTGCCGCGCGAATTGCTGGCTGAGGGTTGTCGCGATCTGCAACGGAAAGCGCCGCTGCTCCTCCCAGATGAAACGCGTGAAGCGGACCATCTCAGGGCTTTTGGCGTCGCGGGCCACTTTGCCGTTGAGCGTGTGCGATTCGACGGATTTGATGATAGCTTCCTTGTGGGTCGCGCGGAAATGTTTTTCCACTTCATCGCGGTTAGGCAGGCGCAGCGCTTCGGGCACGTTGAGGCAGACAAATTCCGTTTTGAAGCTCTGATCCTCAATCCATTTCTTCACGACTTCCTCGTCGCGCACGATCTTGACGTTCGATTTGAAAACGTCAAACGGCATCCGCGCGAAACGCGCCGCGTGCAGCTTGTGCAACTGGTTCTGATAATCGTGATGGTTCGGCGGGCCGAGGATCGCGCCGCTCAAACCACATTGCGCCACGAAGGTGTAAGTGCCCTTCGGCGGTTCCGTGGCGGTGCGTTCGGCCTGGTAAAAGGTGCCGAAATGTTTCCGCAAAACGTGCGCGACCGCCTCGTTCTCGGCCAGCCACAACGTTTCGTCGAGCGCGCAGAGGAACAACGCCTGGGCCACGGTGCCGTCGGCCTTTTTCTTCACGGTGAACGTGATCGAATGGCGTTCCGGCTTTTCCAAAATCAACCGCGCGATGTCAAACAGCGGGTAAGCGCGTCCACTCATCTTGATCTGGCGGGCGAGGGATTCGACGCCCTTTTCCTCGGGCGTAAAGCTGGTGTTGAGTTCCGGCGGCTGGGCCGGGGCTTCCTGGCGCGGACGCTCATTGCGCTGGTCGCGCTGATCGAAGCGGGGCGGTCTGCCGCCCTGACTACCGGGACGATTGCGGTCGCCCTCGCGACGCGGGCCACCGGCACTCGGGCCGCCGAATCCGGGACGTCCACCGCCACCAGGACCACCGCCGGCACCGCCGGGGCGTCCGCCTGCCGGACGATTTTGATCGCGGCGCGGTTGCGGGCGTCCACCGCCCTGACCGTGGCGGTCATCACGACGGTCGGACCGTTCTTCGCGGGCTTCGTAGTTGGCGTATTGTTTGGTCGCAACCGTTCCCTGCGCCCAGGCGGGCAGAAACAGTTTGTCCAAATCCAGTTCGTTTTCCGGTAATGTGCTCATTTAATCAAAAAGGCCCCAAGGTATTCGGGGTTGAATTTTCATCGTGAGCATGACGGCGGGCCGCAGGGAAAGCAAGCGCGGGATGATGTGGAAATTACTGATCGGGAAGCCGCCGCGCGCTCCCTTTGTTTTGCCTTTTGCCGCCGCGCTTCTTAACCTCCCCGAAATGCAGCGCGAATCTCTCAAAGCCGCCACGCGAATCGTCGTCAAGCTCGGCACCGGCGTCCTCACCGACAGCCGCAAGCAACCCGACCTTGCCCAGATGGAACAGCTCGTCGCACAAATGGCCGCGCAACGCCAGGCCGGTCGCGAGATCGTTTTGGTCACGTCGGGTGCAGTCGGCGCGGGCATGGGCGCGCTGGGTTATGCCACGCGGCCCGTTAATCTCGCCGAACGCCAGGCTTGCGCCGCCGTCGGCCAGTCGCGGCTCATGGCGATGTATGAAAAACTTTTCAGCAAGTTCAACCTCGTCGTCGGCCAGGTGCTGCTCACGCATGAGGATCTCGAACATCACGAGCGCCATCTCAACGCCCGTAACACATTGGTCACACTGCTGGATCGCGGCGTGGTGCCGATCATCAACGAGAACGACGCCGTCTCGATCACCGAATTAAAATTCGGCGACAACGACAAACTCTCCGCGCTCGTCGCGGCGCTGTTGCCGGCGGATTTGCTCGTCATCCTCACGACGGTGGACGGCGTGATTGAAAACTTCGGCAAGCCGAGCGCGCGCTTGCTTTCTGTCATTGAACAAATTGACACGAGCATCGAGGATCAGGCGGGCGGTACAACCAGCGCGACGGCGGTGGGCGGGATGAAATCAAAAATCGAGGCCGCGAAAATTGTCGTGCGTTCAGGCGTGCCTTTGGTCATCGCGTCCGGGCAGAAGCACGACACGTTGGCGCGCATCACGGCGGGAGAGGACGAAGGAACTTTGTTCATCGCGCAGCCAACGAAACTCCAGGGCCGCAAACGCTGGATCGCTTTTTTCCATCATCCCAAAGGTGCGTTGTGCGTGGACGACGGCGCGAAGCTGGCGTTGCGGGAGAAGGGCAAAAGCCTGTTGCCGCCGGGCGTGGTGCGCTGCGAAGGGGATTTTTTCGCCGGCGACGTGGTGCGGGTTTGCGATCTGGACGGGATGGAATTTGCGCGCGGCATTGTGCGGTTTGATTCCGAAGCCGTCCGCGCCCGCAATCTGCCGAAGGAAGAACTCGTGCACCGGGATGACCTAGTGATCCTTTAAGCCACAGATGGACACTGATGAAACACAGATAAGACCGGGGTTGTCCGCAGATTTTGCAAGAGGGACGCAGATTAAGTCGTCGGTATCTGTGTTAATCAGTGAAATCTGCAGATTCCCCGCAATAGTTTCGTTTTGGCCACAGGTTTATATCTGTGTTTCATCTGTGGCGGGTTTAATTAAACCCTTTGTTTATTAGGGTTTGCCCGCTAGATGGACGGCCACTGTCAGCAAAAATGTCAGTCACGCGGCGAAGGCTAACACTATTCGCCAAAACTGACCAGAACTTGCTGAAACTCTGCCACCGCTGGCGTTCAAAACCGCCACGGAAACAGGACTGGTATCTCGACAAAGAAAGCCAGTTATGAAAACAAAATTCACGATGTTCCGGCGCGGCGAAATGTTCTACATGCAGGACAGCGCGACCGGCAAACAAACCAGCCTACACACGAAGGACGAAACCGAGGCCAAGAGCCTACTAGAAGCCCGCAACGCGGCGCAGCGGCAGCCGGTGTTAAACTTGCACCTTGCCCGCGCCTATTTGACCGCCAGCGACCCCGCCTTTGTGGAACGGACTTGGAGCGTGGTCATGGAACAGATGCAGAGCCGGGGCAAGGACAG
>JANYDP010000017.1 GCA_025363535.1 Verrucomicrobiota bacterium
GCGATGGGTAAGTTGCAGTTGAATGATTCGGCGTTTGTCTATTCGTCGGAAAGTTCCGTGGCGCTAGGTTTTGGTTTCCGTTGCGGCTTCCTCGGTTTGTTGCATTTGGAAATCGTGCAGGAACGTCTGCGCCGTGAATACAACATGGACATCATCGCGACGTATCCGAGCGTCATCTACAAAGTGATGATGAACGATGGCACCATGAAGCAGGTAGATAATCCGGTGTTTATGCCCGATCCCAGCCACATAGCGAAGATTGAAGAGCCGATGGTTAAGGCGTTCGTGATCTGCCCGAACGAAAGCATCGGTGACTTGATGTCGTTGATTTCAGAAAAACGCGGCGCGGTGGATCACACGGAAACGCTCGACGCCCGGCGCGTCATGCTCACCAGCCGCCTGCCGCTGAACGAAATCCTGATTGATTTTCATGACCGCATCAAAAGCATCACGCGCGGTTTTGGCTCGATGGATTATGAGTTCGACGGCGAAATGGAATCCGACATGGTCAAGCTTGATCTGCTCGTGAACAGCGAACCGATGGACGCCTTTTCCTGCATCGTGCACCGTACCAAGGCGGAGGGCAGGGGGCGCACGTTGGCCGAGAAGCTGAAAGAAGTCATCCCACGCCAGCAGTTCCAGGTGAAGATCCAGGCGGCCATCGGCGGCAAGATCGTCGCGTCGGAAGTCATCAGCGCGTTCCGCAAGGACGTCACCGCCAAATGTTACGGCGGCGACATCTCGCGCAAACGCAAACTTTTGGAGAAGCAGAAGGAAGGTAAGAAGCGCATGAAATCCATCGGCAATGTGGACATCCCGCAGGAAGCTTTCATCGCGGTGTTAAAATCGTAGAAACTGGAACAGCGAATTATTTTTATGATTCAATGGTTTTTATCAAGCACGGTTCGGCAGGCGGATGGGATGTGCAAGCACGTCGAAAAACTGCTGCACCATCAACGCGACATCATGGCCCCCAAGGCGCTCGCGGAAGTGGAAGTCGCCGTGCGCGAAGTTCGGTCCGCGATCCAATCCAAAGCCGATCAGGCCACCCTGCAAAAGCAGATGGAGAATCTCGAAGTCGCGGCCGGCAAATGGGTGAAGCCGTATCCGAACGCCGCGTGGCGCGAAAACGTGGAGGTGCTGCTCGTGGCGCTGGCGGTGGCGCTCGGCATCCGCACGTTCTTTTTGCAGCCGTTCAAAATTCCCACCGGTTCGATGCAGCCGACGTTGTTTGGCGTGAACTCGGACAATTTGATGAACACACCGGACTTCAAAATTCCCACCGGGTTGGCACGGATCAAGGAATGGTTTCAAGGTTCGTCGTATCTCGAGGTGATTGCCAAGGTGGACGGGGAATTGCAGCCCACCGAACCGCTGGTTCGATTCAAAACCGGGCACGTGCAAGTGGTAGAGCCGCCGGTGCGTTTTTTGATTTTCAATCTCAAGCAGACGATCTACCTCGGCGGCGTCGCGCATACGTTTTGGTTTCCGCCGGACTATGGCGGGGCCACCTTGGAGCAGCGCGCGGGACTTTATCCGGGCCAGAGGTTTCACAAGGGCGACACGATTTTGAAATTGCGCGTGAATGCCGGCGATCATTTGTTTGTGGATCGGCTGACGTATAATTTCGTGCCGCCGGCGCGCGGGCAGATCGTGGTGTTTGAAACGAAGGGGATTCCGCAGGACATGCGCGATCCGTACGGAATGCCGGATGACCAGTTTTACATTAAGCGCCTGGTGGGCTTGAGCGGTGAAAGCATTCAGATCGGCGACGACCGGCATCTACTCATTGACGGCAAACGTCTTGATGCAAGCACGCCGCACTTTGAAAACGTCTATGGCTTTGATCCTAAAACGCCGCCGCGCGACAGCCATTTCTCGGGTCATGTCAGCGCCCGAACTTCCGGCCAGCCCATCCCGCTATTCAAGGATGGATCAACGACGTATCAAGTGGGCGAAGGCAATGTGATGGTGATGGGTGACAACACGATGAACAGTCTGGACTCGCGCTTCTGGGGGGACTTTCCGGCGACGAGCATCATCGGTCGGGCGTTCTCCGTTTACTGGCCAATCACGGATCGTTTTGGCTGGAATTGTCTGGTGCATTGAAGTGTAGCGACGAGGCTGTGCCTCGAACGTCCGGCCGCCGGCCAGACACTACACGCTCAAACTTGCTTTCTCTTCCGGCAGGGTAAAGTAAAACGCCGCGCCCTGGCCCGGTTCGCTTTCCACCCAGACTTTGCCGCCGTGGCCCTGCACGATGTGTTTGACGATGGCCAGTCCCAGGCCCGTGCCGCCTTGATCGCGCGAACGCGCCTTGTCCACGCGGTAAAATCTTTCAAACACGCGATCCAATGATTCTGCCGGAATGCCCGGGCCATCATCGCGCACACAGATTTGAATCATGCCGTCGTCCGTTCGCAGGGCGAGGATCCGCACGCTTCCTTCTGGCCGGCCGTATTTGATCGCGTTGCCGACGAGATTGCCGAGCAACTGATGCAAGCGGTTCGCGTCGGCTGATGCGGCGAGTTCTGGAAGTTCGTTCACCAAGGTCACGCGTTTGGCGGCGGCCTGCGTCTTGAAATCTTCAAGAACCTTTTCAACGAGCGGACGCAGGGCAACGGGTTGCAGAGTCATTTTCAACCGGCCGGATTCCAGTTCGGAAATCGTGAGCAGGTCTTCGATCAAAAACTGGAGCCGCCCGGAATTGCGGTGGATGGTTTCCAAAAATTTGGTGGCGACTTCGGGATTGTCCTTGGCGCCGTCGAGCAGCGTCTCCACGTAGCCGCGGATGAGTGACAGCGGCGTGCGCAGTTCGTGGCTGACGTTGGCGACGAACTCCTCGCGGGTGCGCTCCAGTTGTTTCAGGCGGGTCAGGTCATGGAAGACGAGCAGCGTGCCTTGCGGGTTGCCGCCGGCACCGGTGATGGCGGCGGCGTTGACTTGCAGCCAGCGTTCGTTGAGGCCGCCGAGTTTCAAATCGTAACCGTCCACCTGCTTTTCTGTGGCGACGCGCGTGAGCAGGTCCGTGAGTTCGTGCTGCCGCAAAACCTCCAGCACGGTTCGGCCTCGAAGGTCTGAAGCCGTGCCGAAGAGGCCGGCGAAGGCGCGGTTGGCGAGCTGGATTTTGCCGTGTTCGTCCAGCAGCAACAGACCTTCGATCATGCTGTCAAACAGCGCGGTCTGCTGGGTTTGAATTTGCCCGGCGGCGCGCTGGTGTTCCTGCTGGAAGGCGGCGAACTCCACCCGCGCCGATTCGCGGGCGAGAAAATATTTCTGCCGCCAGCGCAAATGCACGACGACAAGCGCGACCAGCGCGGTGACTGTCAGGATGGGCAAGACCATTCGATGAGGCTACGCCTCGACAAAACGATAGCCGACGCCGCGCACGGTATCGAGATGTTTTGCCGCCGGCCCCAGTTTTTCGCGCAGCCGCCGCATGTGGGTGTCCACGGTGCGGGTGTCCACGAGGTTGTTGTATTCCCACACGTCGCGGAGCAGTTGTTCGCGGGACTGCACGCGGCCCCGGCGTTGAGCGAGGATGGTGACGAGCTTGAATTCGGTGGCCGTGAGTTCGATGGCTTTGCCACGCACGGAAAGAATATGACGGGGAACGTCAATGAGCAGTTCGCCGCACCGCAGGGTGTCCGCCGCTTCGGGTGCCGCCGGGCCGCGCTGGAGAATTTTTTTCACCCGCAGGACCAGTTCGCGCGGGCTGAACGGTTTGGTGAGGTAATCGTCCGCGCCGAGTTCCAGGCCGAGCACGCGGTCTATCTCCGCCGCTCGGGCGGTGAGCATGATGATGGGGATGCGGGCGGTGGCGGGATCGCGGCGCAATGTCTGGCAGACTTCCAGCCCGCTCATTTCGGGCAGCATCAGATCGAGGACGATGAGGTTGGGGGATTTGGTGCGGGCTTTGGTGAGCGCCTCCGCACCGTCCAAGGCGGTAAACACATCGTAGCCGGCCTGCTTCAAATTGAATTCGACCAGTTCGACGGCCTCGGGTTCGTCATCAACAACGAGAATTTTTGATCTCACGCGGTCATTGAATACCACGCGGCCGTGGCGACGACAACGCCGGGATTGTGACAAGCAGGTGACGGGCAGGAAACGGATGGGTGACGTTAGGCGGCGGCGGTGGCGGCGGTGGGTCGGGAGGCCGCCGAATGTTCCAGAACACCTTTCACGCGATCCAGGATTTCGCTGAAATTAAACGGCTTGGTCAGATATTCATCGGCCCCGGATTCCAGTCCGGCAAAGCGGCTCAACTGGCTGGAGAGTCCCGACAGCACGACGATGGGGATGTCCGCCGTGTCGTGATTTTTTTTCAGGCATTCGCAGACCGCAAAACCGTCCATCTCCGGCATGATCAAATCGAGCAGGATCAAATCCGGCGCGAAGGAGCGGACTTTCTTGAGGGCGTCGGCACCATTGTCCGCCGTGCGCACGACAAAACCATTCTTGCTGAAACCCAGCCGCAACACGGTCAGCAGGTCGGTGTTGTCATCTACGATCAATATTTTATTTTGCATGACTGTAATTTGGTTCGGACACCCAAGGGCACGCCAATGGAGTCGCAAAAAAGCAAATGCAATGCCGTCACCAGGGCAGGAAGGAAAATTCCGGGGTTAGGTTAAAAATATCTGCAAAACATTAATGATTTAACGGTCTGGCGACGCTTCAAGCCAGCAGTGCCGCTCAAGCCGGAAACGCACTGTCCCGTTCTCTGAGCAAGGTTTCCACTTTTGAGACAAGCTGCCGGGGACTAAACGGCTTCGTCATGTAGTCGGTGGCACCCGAATCCAGCCCCGCCAGCCGCCCCAGCTCTCCGGTCAAGCCGGTCAGCATGATGACCGGGATCGTGGCGGTGGTGACGTTGCGGCGGAGGATTTCACAAACGGCCAGACCGTCGAGCTTGGGCAGCATCAGATCCAGCAGGATCAAATCGGGTGTGATCGAACGCACCTTCCTCAAAGCCTCGACTCCGTCGAAGGCCGTGCCGATCGCAAACCCCGCCTGCTTCAAAGTGAAACTCAACAGTTCGACGAGATCCGCGTCATCGTCCACCACGAGGATTTTTTTTCTCATGCGCCAATGTAGGCAGGCGCCGGCCACTGCTCCGTGGCGGCTGGGTTACGAACAGGTGAACTATGATTTATGAGAGGCGTGGCTGGTTGATCACGGGGCGAGCCGGTAAAAGTTGACCGAGCGGAAGGGTTCCAGCCAACGGGCCACCATCATCACCGGTTCCGGCCCCGGCATGTAGATGCCGAAGCATAGAAACAAGTGAGCGTAGCCGGCGCAGCCGACCAGCAACACGACCAGCCACAGAACCGGCTGCGGCCAGCGTTCTCTCGCCGGTGCGCGGGACTGCGCCGGATTGCGCGACGGCCAGACTGTCCCCGGCAAAAGATTTTGCAGCGCGGCATCGTCGAACAAGGTGAGACACAGCAAGAGGATCAGCGCATGGAAAAGCGGATGACCGCCAGTGGTCAAACTCAGCAACTGCCACGCAATCAAAACAACACCCGCGCACTGCCGTGGCCGGCGCGGAAAAAAAATCGTCCACGGTAGAATGAGCTTTATTGCCAGACTCACCACACCCGAAAAACTATCCGGCCACACGCCATTGCCGGACAGCAGTTGGCCGCAGCCCGATTCAAACAGCAGCCGGAAGAGCAGCCAGCGCAAAAGCCATAGCGCAATGCGTGATGGCGGAGTTTCACCGGCCAGGGCGCGCGGCATCAGCCGAAGCGGCGCGAACAAAATTGCGATGAAGCCGGTTTCCAAAAGCAGGTTGCCCCACTGCCAGCCAGGCTGTCCCAGGCAGACCGTGGTCAATGAGAGATAGACCAGCCACAGCAAACACAGGCACAGCGCGGGGGCGATGCCGCACAGGAGCAGTCCGGCCAGCGCGGTGCCGCCAGCGCATTGCAGGTTCAGAAAAGCGTCGCTGGTGTTGAACCAGCACAAGGTCGGCAGCAGGTGGTAGCGGTTCAGGCCCACGCCTTGCGCATCATAATTTACCTTCGCTGCAGCCAGAGTTTGCGCGACCGGCGCGGCTCCGTGGCTGCCGGCAAGTTTCGACATCTGCATCCAGAGCGAGACAAACGCGGCCAGGTAAATGACGGCCAGACCGCGCAGAAAAATCCCGCGTGCCAGATTTTGCCGCGCGGGTTCGAGGTGCTTCCCCCACAGGAGAAAGGTCACCGTTGAAAAGAGTTGGCGATGACGCGCCACGAAGCGATACGCCGCCTCTAAAAATTCCGCGAAGGTCGGCGAATGTTCGTAAAGTTCCCGCAACCATTGCTCCTCCGGGTTGCAGGCCAACGAACGAACCACGGCTTCCGCCGCACTGAAGATTGAACCATCCGGCCGGATGAGTTGAATGGCGGCATCCAATTGCGAACGGGAAATTTCTGGAAACTGCACCGCGCCGCGCGGGTCTTGAAACGGCAGGCACTCGACGAAGTCGCCGGTCGCGAGCTGCCAGCGATGAATCCACAGCGTGCAGAACTGGCAGTCGCCGTCGTAAAGCAGCAGCGGTCTGGCAGGCGGATGGGCGACTTTCATATACGATTTACGGACGATTGAACAGGTGGCGCGTCAATCGTAAATCCCCAATCGTAAATTCACAGCCGCTTGGTCAGTTCCGCCTGGCTGGCGGCCAGGACTTCCTTGTGCAGCGAACGCCCGTGCGAATCAATCGTCACCACGGCGGGGAAATCCGCCACTTCCAATTCCCAGATCGCTTCCGGCGAGCCAAACTCTTTTTCAAAATACAC
>JANYDP010000031.1 GCA_025363535.1 Verrucomicrobiota bacterium
CCCCGGCCCTCGGCGAACACGGGCGGTTTGCCGGTGCGGAACTCTGCCGTGCTCATCTGGTGCGTCTTGAAATTGTAGCGGACGCTTTCCCCCGTCCAACGCTGGTCATTCTGCTGGATCAGCACATGGCCGCTGACGAGGGTGTCGCCGGAATTTTCATCTATGAAACCGCGATCCGCCGAGAGCACCGCGCCGTTCCATTTGATCGTGCCGGTGTTGGTGAAGGTCAGCGTGTGGTTCCGCAGATCCATCACGGCGTCCTTCAAATCATAAACCATCTCCCCGGACGGTTTGTCCAGCTCCGCCCCGGGTTCGACGGCGGACGCCAAACCGGCCGCGCCTAAAAAAATGGCGCACAGAACCATGCTGGGAAATCGTGTCATTCGGCGGCGCAAACTAAACAATGAGCCAGACCGTGCCAAGACTGGATTTCCGGCGAGTTCCGGCGTGACACTTTTTTTCACCGCTGCTACTGTGCGCAGTTTCTAGGAAACTGCGATGGAATACAAAGACACATTGAACCTGCCGCGCACGGACTTCGCGATGAAGGCCGACCTCGTCACGCGCGAGCCGGAGCGTTTGAAGAAATGGGAAGTCGCGAATCTCTACGCGAAGATTCAAGACGCCCGCAAAGATGCCGAGAAATTTGTCCTGCACGACGGCCCGCCGTTCGCCAATGCGGACGCGCACATCGGCACCGCGCTGAACAAGATTCTCAAGGACATCATCATCAAGTATCAGACCTTGCGCGGCAAAAGCGCGCCCTACATTCCCGGCTGGGATTGCCACGGTCTGCCCATCGAATTCAAGGTCTCGCAGGATATGCGCAAGGCCGGTAACACCGACGCCGACGCGGCGACCATCCGCAAAGCCTGCGAAGCCCACGCGCTCAAATACGTTGACATCCAGCGCGAACAATTCAAACGCCTCGGCGTGCTCGGCGATTGGGAAAATCCGTATCTGACGTTGAACAAGGAATACGAAGCGGACGAACTGCGCATGTTCGCGGACATCGTCGCGAAAGGTTTTGTGTATCGCGGCAAAAAGCCGGTGTATTGGAGCATCCCGTGCCGCACCGCGCTCGCCGAAGCCGAAGTCGAATACGCCGATCACGTCAGCCAAAGCTGCTTCGTGAAATTTCCGTTGGTTGCAACTCCCGAATTTGTTCAAGGTTCAGAATTTCCAGAAAAGCTGTCGGTTGCAAATACGTTTGTTCTGATTTGGACAACGACTCCTTGGACTTTGCCCGCGAATCTTGCGGTGGCTTTTAATCCGAAGCTTCAATATTCGCTTGTTCAAGTTGGCAATGAAAAATATTGGCTGCTTTCGGCGCTTCTTTCTTCCGTTGCGGAAAAATGCAAATGGGAAAATCATGTGACGCTGGGAATAATTTCTGGCAGCGAGCTTGAAGGTTTGGAATATCAACATCCATTCTGCAACAGAAAGGGCGAAGCTTATCCTGCTGACTTTGTCACCAGCGACACCGGCACTGGCTTTGTTCACATCGCGCCCGGGCACGGCTTGGACGACTACAATCTCGGCCGGCAGAACGGTCTGCCAATCTACTCACCCGTTGATGACGACGGTAAGCTGGCTTACTCCAATGAATTGCCGGTTGAACAGCAGATGCCTGCGGAAATGGTCGGTAAATCCATTCTGGAAAAACATGGCAAGAGCGACGCCAACGAAGCCGTGCTGCATGAACTCCGTGTCCGGCACGCGCTGCTGCATCAGGAAAATTATCATCACAGCTATCCGCATTGCTGGCGCAGCAAGACGCCCGTCATCTTCCGCGCGATGGATCAATGGTTCATCAAAGTCGACCATGTGACTCAAGAATTTGAGAACCATGCTTCCGAGTCGCTTAACACGGACAAGGTGCTGTTTGATGACTTTGAGAACAAAAAAGCTGGCAAGGCACTGGGAACACTGCGATTGCGGGCGCAGCGTGCAATTGCCTTTGAAGTTGAGTGGATTCCTGATTGGGGCAAGAATCGCATTGATGGCGCAGTGAAGTCCCGTCCTGATTGGTGCATCAGCCGCCAGCGCACTTGGGGCGTGCCAATCCCATTTTTTTATGACGGTTCTGGCAATCCTGTTCCAGACCCTTCAACCCAATCCAAACAAGCGGCTGAAGTCGTTAATAGTGCTGCAAAATTAATTGAACAACACGGCTCGAACATCTGGTTTGAAAAATCTGCGGCCGAACTTTGGTCGCTCGTGAAGCCAAAGGACTGGAAAGGCGCAGACGCCGTCGCCAAATCCAGCGACACGCTCGACGTGTGGATTGATTCCGGTTCGTCATCGCGCGCGGTGATTGCGCGGCGCGAAGAAATTCGCGGCAAAGAAAAACCGTTCCAAGCCGATATGTATTTGGAAGGTTCAGACCAGCATCGCGGCTGGTTTCAATCGTCGTTGCTGCTCTCGCTCGCGGGCAATGGCGCAGCGCCTTATAAAACGGTTTTGACGCACGGCTTCATGGTGGATGCCGACCGCGAAAAAATTTCCAAGAGCAAACAGGGCGGCTACGAGAAGCCGCAGACCGCCGAAGCCTACGTCAAAAAATACGGCGCAGACGTGGTGCGGCTGTGGGTCGCGTCGCAGGATTTCCGCAACGACATCGTCGTGAGCGAGGAACGCATCAACAAGGTTGGCGAGACGTATCGCGGCATCCGCAACGCGCTGCGCTACCAACTCTCGAACCTTTACGATTTCGATCCCGCAAAGCACACGGTGGCTGACGACAATCTCACCGGTCTCGACCGCTGGATTCTCGGTGAATTTTCCAAGCTGGAAACGGAAGTTCTCGCGGCCTACGACGCCTACGAGTTTCACGTCGTTTATCAAAAGATCAGCCAGTTCATCGCGGTGGAGTTGTCCTCGATCTATCACGACGTCATCAAAGACCGGCTTTACACCGACGCGGCGAATTCGCATCGCCGCCGCTCGACGCAGACCGCGTTGCATCGGCTTGTGACGGGCTTGTGTCAGATGCTCTCGCCAATTCTGGCGTTCACGGCGGATGAGGCGTGGGAGTTTGTGCCGGGAAAAACGACGGGGTCGGTGCATGAATCAGCCTTAAATCCCGAGAGTTCGCGACTTGGTGAAGAGATCAACTGGGAAAATCTTTTCCTTGTCCGCGAGAAATGTTTGGTAGATCTCGAAAAGAACCGGCAAGACAAAGTCATTGGCAAATCTCTCGATGCAAAAGTTAATATCGCGCTTGGCGCAGCGCTGATGCCGGGGATTGCAGATCGAAAAGAAGAACTCAGAGAAATCTTAAATGTTTCTCAACTGAGTTTTTTGGGGAGCCCTTTGGAAACACAGACTATGAACATTACGGTTTCCAAAGCAGACGGCCAAAAATGCGAGCGCTGCTGGCATTGGGAAACCGACATCGGCCAGGACGCCGAGCATCCGACCATTTGCGGCCGGTGCGTCGAAGCGGTAATATAATTCAAGGTTTAATAAGGTTTATTGAGCGTCTTGACGGCACAAAATGCAAAACTATCCTCCACTCATGACTTTCCCAATTTTAACACAATCGATGCTCCGCAGGGCTGCCTTGCTTTTGCTCCCAGCAATAGGCCTTGCTTTAAACGGTTGTGCGGCGCATTCCTACGTTACTTCGGCCCCGCCTGGAGCAAAAATCACCGTGAACAGCCGCGTCAAAGGAACCACACCACTCCTTATCAAGACGCGCGACGAGCTTGGCTTGGGAAGCGTTTATCTCTTTACGGCAGAGTTGTCTGGCTACAAAACCCAGACAAAAGTATTCAAGGAGAACTTTGGTGCAGACGCCAATGAAACCATACCAGGAGGAATTCATTTCGTGATGGAACCTGCGGAGTTCATGACAGAACAGAAAGTGTACGGCGAAGCAGCAGATAGTCCTTGGGGGAAGCTTCGAGTTTTGGGCTATGAATTCGATACAAAAACGAGAATCGGCAGCGTCATGGTTGATGTGGCAGGGAAAGATAGCGAGGCGCGCGATTGGGTTATAAAAAATGTTGGAAAGATCGTGTCGAGTCATGAAATACAGAAGGCAGGACAGGAGACCAAAGCAGGAGGGAAATATCGCATTCTCAAAGAATCTGCTATGGGTGGCGTGTTGATTGTTGAATTTATAGCAGATACTGGAGAGTGAGTGCGGATAATCCCAGCGGAAGAAATCTCCCGAACATTTTTTGAGCGATTTTCTGTCGTCCCTGCTAGGACTTGTCCCGTCTTTCCGTTCAACCCACGGTTTCACCGTGGGCTATTTTCTTTCGTCGCTCCGCTACTATTCAAAACGGCTGCGTCCCGGCGCAACTGGCGCGTGGCCAATCCGAATCCCAACAGGATTTCGTCCCAAAGCCCAGCGGTTGCCGAGTTGGCGAGGCTACCCTGGGT
>JANYDP010000067.1 GCA_025363535.1 Verrucomicrobiota bacterium
GGGCGACGTGATTCCAGGCGCGCAGTTGATTGTCGGTCACGCCGGTAGAGGCGTAGCCAAAATTTCCGTTGAGCTGCCGGGTCTTCACGCCGAGCACGCCGCCGGACGGAATCGTGTGGCAGGTGAGACAATCCTGGCGACCGGGATAAGACCAGACTTGCGTGCGAACACCGGTAGCGGTGGTGATCGAAATGTTCTCGTTGGTCGAGTTGTTGACGAGATCGGCGTCACTGTAATCCGCGCGCCATTTGTAACTCGCGCCATAGACAAGGCCGTTCGTGCCGAGGACGAGAAGCCGCGTTTCGAGCCGCTTGACCACGGCAGGATTCGTGTCGTTGATCGGAAGGTCAAAATGTTTCATGAAGACCGTGCCGTTGGGGAAAGTCCATTCGCCATTGGTCGCGAAGGTGATCGTGGTGTTGGTGGCCAGCGCCATCCAGCGGGATTTCATCGCGCCGTCCGACCACAACGGAGAGTTGACGGTGTAAGGAACGAAGCCCGGATTCGCCGCGAGCGTCGTGAGATTGGTGAACGCTCCGGTCTGCGAAAGCAAAGCGGGCAATGGTCGGCTCGCCACCGGTGAACCCTTTGCGAATTTGTAAATCTGTCCGCCCACGCTGCTCATCTGGCAGAGGTAAAGTTCGCTGTTCGCGTCGAGACCAAATGAGGAAAGGCCCGTGTAGTCTGAACCAGAGTTCGGCCCGCTGCCCTTGGGTAGCGTGGCGATGGCGGTCTTGGTGGCGGGCGTCGTGGATTCGTTCATGTACCAGATCGTGCGCGCCACGTTGTCGCCGAAGATGTAGCGTCCGCCGAGTTCCGTGGCGAATTCGCTGCCGCGATAAACGTAACCGCCGATGACCGCCTGGCCTTCCGCGTGGGTGTAATCCAGAATGGGCCGACGATTGATGCCAACGTAGGGCGACGTGAGATCGCCGTTCAAACCTTCGATGACGCTCCACTGAAAGTTCAGCCCGCTCTCGCCCGGTTGCATGACATCAATTTCCTCGCGCGAACCGGCACCGACGTCGCCGATGTAAATTTTCCCCGTGGGCGGATCAAAGGTCATGCGATGCGGACTGCGCAGACCCAGACAATAAAATTCCTCCAGCACGTTCGCCTGCCCGACGAACGGATTGTCGTTCGGAATAAAATAATTGGCTGTCGCCCCCACCAAAGGCTGGCGCGGGATGGTATGGCTGATCGCGCCGCCGCGTTTGTCCACATCAATGCGGAACACGCCGGAGAAAAGATTGTTGGTGATTTGCTGCGTGGGCGCGCGTTCGTCATCGCCGTCGGTCCAGTATAAAAAGCCGTTCGTGGGATGGAAAAACATGCCGCCGCCGTTGTGCCAGACGCTGTCGCCGGTTTGATCCACGAAGACGAGTTCGGAACTCAATGCCGCCACGCCGTTGCTGACCGCAAAGCGCGACAAGCGGTCGTGATATTTTCCGATGACCTGCTCCGTGGGACGCGTGGTTGAATTTCCAACCACCGTGCCGGGCGTGACCCAAGTGTAATAGAGAAACAGGAACTTGTTCGTCGCGTAGCCCGGATGAAACGCCAGCCCGAGCAGGCCGGAATCATCCCAGCCCTGGCATTGATTGCTCAGATCAATCACGAGCGTCTTGGTCGTCGTGTTGGAATTGTTCACGAACGTCCACACGCGGCCTTCGCGCTCCCAGGCGCATAGCAGATTCGTCCCCGGCACCGGCAGCACGCCGATGATGTTGGTGAAATACAAATTCGGAAACGCCGGCACCAGCGACCAGTTCGGTGGCACGACCGGCGCGGTTTCCGGCAGGACGCTGTTGAGAAATGCTCCAATGGCCGGGCGGCTGTCCAGCCCGTACGGCTGCGCATGGCCGGTCGCAATCAGCACGAACAGCACGCTGGCGCAGAGATTTTTCCAGAGGAGCGACCGAGTACGACAGAAATTCATAAAGCAGGAGCGGCGGTGATGATAAATGGCGAGGCGGACTGCATCATTAAAATTTTGGCCAGCATACCACGGATTTCCAATCTTGCACGCACCGAATTGATGCTGCTTCAATGGGACGTGGAAAATGTCTGCCGGCAGGCGGCGATCAACGCGTCGGCCAGTTCCTTGGGCGTCCACTCATTGCCGTCAAACTGCCGGTGGAGGCGGCCCTGCGGGTCGAGCACGATGGTGCGGAGATTGTGCGTGATGCTCCCGCCCGCATCGCGGTTGACCATGAGGTCGAGGCGCGGCGCCAGTCCCGCCAAGGCGTTCGTCGGTGCTGCCGCAAACAGCCACCGGTCAGTATTGCCCTCACGATAAAACTCGGCGTAACCCGCAAGCACGTCGGGCTGGTCAAAGTCCGGGTCGAACGAGATCGAGAGAAACTGCCAGTTGGTTGGCGCGTGGCTTTGGGTCAGCAGGAGTTCGCGCGCCTTGACAAAGTTGTTGCCCATGCGCGGACAAAAATCCGGCAGCGGACAGCGCGTGAAAATGAAGGTGAACGCGACGGCTTGCCCGCGATAGTCGGAGAACCGGATGCGCCGGCCGTTCTCGGCAATCAATTCGCAATCCGGCAGCAGCTCGCCGCGTTTCAGTTCCGCGATGGGCGACGACGCGGTTCGCGGCGCTTCCAAAGTGGCGTTCGTCGCCGGCGCAACTTTGCTGATACGGTCTATCCAGTGTGTTTCCTCAGTGGCGGTCAAGCGGAACGCAATGGCATCGCCCGCACTCACGCCGCTGAGTTCGTTTGTGTCCCGCACGTTGAATTCCATCGTCATGGCCGGCATGTAGTCCGGGATCGCCTCGTGCCGGATAACAGCTTTGTGTGCATCGGCGGCAATCTCGCGGATCAGGCCGCGGGCGCTGAAAACTTGGTTGGTCTCGGTGGTGTGCGGCACCGTCTGCAACCCGGCGTTGAGCATGATTCCCGCCTTTTCCGCCGCCGCCGAATTGGCCTGGAGGCGGATGCGTTTGTCTTCGATCCGAAAGCCGATCATGCCGCCTTGTTCGGTAAACCCGGGCGTCTCACCGACCGTCAAGACCGGCTGTCCCGCCAATTTTTCAAGAATCATCGCCGTGCGTTTTTGTTCCGACGCGCCGATGAAAACCAACTGGCAACCGGCCGCCTTGCGAACGCCGGAC
>JANYDP010000154.1 GCA_025363535.1 Verrucomicrobiota bacterium
ATTGTTGACAAGTCCAAGGGTGGTGAGGACGAGCCGAGAAATCTTCGAGCTGTTTGCACGAACTGCAATGAAGGTTTACAAAATGCCGCACCACAAAAGCCTGACCGCATACAATTACTTGCCCAAATTCGTCGCGCAACCATAGACGACCAAAAAGCTGTTTTAAATTGGTTGCAAACAAAGTTTTCCGCTGGCAAATGATTATCGCGCCGAGCATGCCACTCATCCAATCCGCCGACAAATCTCGGCACGACAAGCTGGTGATGCTGGTGGACAAGCTGCTGGGGTTGATGCCCAAGCTGCGCGCGGCCACGTCGGATGCGGAAAAGGCCACGCTCCAAAACGCCGTCACCGCCACCGACCAGCAAATAGATCAACTGGTTTATGAACTCTACGGTTTGACGGAGGACGAAATTAAGTTGGTGGAGGGCGGCCAATGAAACAAAATTCCGTAGCGGCGTCTCGGCAGAGCGCCGCAAAACGACAGAAAAAGAAGGCGGATTTCTGCCGAAAGCCGCCACGGCTGCGCCAGCAATTCCGGGCGTTTCACGCATCGCTCCCCACCCAACTGGAACGCGACACGTTGCTGACGCCGGAATGGATCGCCGAAAGCGTGGTGCAGGAGGTGGAACGGTTTCTCAACGCCGACTTGCCGGAAAATCTCGCCGCCCGGCTCGCCGCCAAGGCGCATCATCTATATCCACGCCACCAACATTTTCACAAAATGCTGAATCGTCCGGGCAACCGTGGCCGCGACAATCTTTACATGTACATGCGCCACTGGACGACGGGTTGGCTCAAGCGAGAGCGGCCCGCGCTCTACAAACAATTGCCGTGGTCGTTCGGACAGGGCCGTCCGCTGCCTGAACGCGCTTCCGGCCGTGCAAGGGTTGTTGGCGTGGGACTTTGACGGTGTTGCCATCAGTAAACAAAATCCGTGCGAATGGCGGGCGGGCGGTTTTGCGGAATGGCAGGCGCGGCAGGAGGCTTTGGACCAGGCCCGCGAACTGGCGGCGGAGGCCAATGATATTACGGCGACGACGGACGGAAGATGGACGGATCATCTGGCCACGGTGTTGGCAGTGCGTTACGCCTCGGCACTCGCGGGCTGTGCCAGGACATCGTGGAATTGCGGCGGGGCGACCACAGCGGCGCGCGTTTGAAGATGGAGCAGGACCGGCTGGAAGGAGGCCAGGATCATGGTTGAACACAGCCCATTACTTTTTCTAAACCGAAACCAGGCCGTAGAATTCTGGGTGGACCGGGGTGCGGGAGCTTCACGACCCGGTGAATTCTACAAACCCCCGCTCCGGCGGGCAGGAAAATTCCGTCGCCTGGCCGCGCCAGTTGAAGCGCACCGCCGCCGCGTGCAACGCGTGGTTGGGGAGAATCAATCGCCGGCGCTGCTCCTCCGTGAGCCGCCCTTCCACCAACGCCAGATACAAATCCGCATCCCCGCCGTAGATTTTATCACCGACGATGGGATGCCCGAGATGGGCGAGATGAATCCGGATTTGATGCTTGCGACCCGTGCGCGGCAAAACGCGGAGCAGGGAGAAAGGCACGCCGTTTTTTTCAAACCTCCGCTGCACCCAGAACTCCGTCTGCGACGCCGCGCCATCGGCCCGCACGCAATCCTTGATCGCCACGCGGCTCGACTCATCCTTGCCCAGTGGCGCGTCAATGATTCCGCTGTCCGCGCGCACATGGCCGTGGACGATGGCGAGATATTCCTTTTGCACTTCTCGCTTTTCCCAGAGCTGCCGCAGCGCGCGCGCGGCTTCGTCGGTCTTGGCCACCATCGTCACGCCGCTGGTTTCGCGGTCAAGGCGGTTGACCATGTGCGGGCGGGCCTCGCTGCCGAGATGCAGGCGGACGCGTCCGATGAGACTGGACATCTCGCCGTTCTTGCTCGGATGGCAGACCAGGTCGGCGGGTTTGTTGATCACCAGCAGTTCGGCGTCCTCGTGGATGATTTCAAAAAGTTTTTCCAACGCAGCCACTGTGCCGGAGATTCGCCGCCTTGTCATTCGTTTGCTCCCGCGTAACCTGTCGCGCATTCAAGCATGAGCAACGACCAGCAGACCGGCGACAATTTCAAATCCTGGGAAAAAACAATTGCCGGCGCGTCCTTGCTAGTGGTGCTTGTGCTGGCGGCGTACTGGCCCGCGTTGACCGGACAATTTGTCTGGGACGACGAATTGCTCGTCTTGAAAAACCCCCTCGTGCTCGGGCAATATCATCTCGGCAATGTCTGGTTTCGCACCGACTTCTCGCTGACCACCACGGCGCTCTGGCTGCAATGGCTGCTGTGGGGAAACAGTCCCATCGGCTTCCACATCGTGAACATCCTGCTCCACGCGGGTAGTTGCCTGCTGCTCTGGCGCGTGCTGGGGCGACTGGCAATTCCCGGAGCTTGGATCGCCGCCGCGCTCTTCGCGGTGCATCCCGTCGGCGCGGCGTCGGTGGCGTGGATTTCAGAAATGAAGAACACACTCTCGCTGTTGTTCTGCCTGGCGAGTTTTGATTTTTTCCTGCGTGCGGAATCGGAACCGGTGGATGCGAGGCGCGGCAAACTTTTCCACGCCGTTGCCCTCGGTGCTTTTCTGCTGGCTTTGTTGAGCAAGACTTCGACGGTGATGCTGCCGGTCGTGGTGCTGCTATGCGCGTGGTGGCAACGCGGGCGGATCACGCGGCGGGACTGCCGGCGAGCCGCGCCCTTCTTCCTGATCGCGGTGGCGCTCGGCTGCGTCACGATCTGGTTTCAAACCCAGGTGATGAAAGCCGGCGATCCGGTGCAGACGGAAAATTTCCTCGGCCGCCTCGCGGCGGCAGGAAAGGCGCTGTGGTTTTATCTCGGCAAAGCTTTGCTCCCGCTCGACCTCAGCATGATTTACCCGCGCTGGACAGTGGCTTCAACGAACGTCGCGGCCTATTTGCCGACGGCGCTGTGGTGCACACTCCTCGGATCAACTTGGTGGTTTCGGAAACAGGTTTGGAGCCGGGCGGTTTTTTTTGCACTGGCGGTTTTTACCGTGCTGCTGTTTCCGGTGCTGGGATTTTTGAGCATGGATTATCTCGTGATCTCACGCGTCTCGGATCACTTCCAATACCTGCCGATGATCGCCGTGCTGGCCTTGTTCGCCGCCATGTTGGCCAAGTTGTTGCCGACTCAACTCTTGAGCACCGCCACCGTGGTCCTGGTCGCCGGGTTGGCTGCGCTCACGTTTCAACGTTCCGAAATCATTTCCCACAACGACTCGCTCTGGCGCGATACGCTGGCGAAAAACCCCACCTCTTTCACCGCCCACAACAACCTCGGTTGCATTCTCGCCGCCCACAACCACCTCGCCGACGCCATCCCGCACTTCGAGCAGACACTTAAATACAATCCCAAGAACGCCAGCGCGCACGCCAATCTCGGCCGCGCGTTTTCCATGCAGCACAAGTTTGCCGGGGCGGAGGAACATTTTCAAGCCGCGCTCAAGCTCAAGCCCGACGGCGCGGACGTGCATCAGGCCTACGCCGGCGCGTTGCTGGAACAGGGTAAAGTTGCCGAGGCATTACCGCATCTGCGCGAGGCCGTGCGGTTGGAGCCGCGCATGGAATTCCGCCTGCCCTTCGCCGCACTGCTGCACGAGACGGGAAATTATGCCGAGTCCGTCGCGCAATACCGCGCCGCGCTCCAGCGCGAACCCGAGGCGGTGGAGGCGCTCAATAATCTCGCCTGGATGCTCGCCACCTGCCCGGACGCGTCCGTGCGCAACGGAACCGACGCGGTGCGCCTCGCCGAGCAGGTGTGTCGTCTCACCGATCAAAAGCAAGCGGGCATGGTCGGCACGCTGGCCGCCGCGTACGCCGAAGCCGGCCGCTTCCCGGAAGCGATCACCACCGCTGCGAAAGCGGCGGACCTCGCGGCGGCGGCTGGCGACGCCGCGTTCGCCGCGCAGAACCGGCAACTGCTCGGACTCTACCGCACCGGCCGTGCTTTTCGCGAACCGACCGCGCGCTGAAATCCCGCGCGATGCGTTTTGGATTGCGTCAGCAGAGCGAGAGCGTCGACGACGCTTTCGGGCGGACGGGGACGTGGCTTGCCGTGGAAGATTTCCGTGCGTGCGAAAGCGGTGTCGCGCTGCGCTTGCCACCGCAGTCCAAGACACGCTGGCGCGAATTTTGATGACGCATGACCGCGCGAAGCGCCTTGGAGTGCGCCAGCCCTCTGGCGCTTTCGGGCCACTGTGCGAGGAAGTGGCGCGGGGGACAAATCACGAGCGGCTCAACATTTGTTTGTGCTGCGGCTGGTCGCGGCGACACAGCCGCGTCCGTTCACGCCTCACGCCGCCGATGTGAAAAGTCGTGGAGTGACAAAGAAAATAGCCCACGGTCAAACCGTGGGTTCAACGGAAAGACGGGACAAGCCCGGAGGGGCGGCAGAAAAATCCCAAAGGGATTTCGTCATTTAGCCCAGGGTTGCGAGGCACGAGCTACCCTGGGTCATTTGCCGGAAATGTTTTCAACCCCAACGGGGTTGCGTCAGATTCGCCAACCGCCGAACCGCAACCGCGTTGCGGTTGGCAATTTTTTGCGGACGTTGACCCAGGGTAGCCTCGCTGACTCGGCAACCGCTGGGCTTTGGGACGGAATCCCGTTGGGATTCGGATTGGCCGAAGTGAACTACGCCTTGAATGGCAACAACGCCTTGAGGCAACGGCTGCAAAGCGTCGGATGCTCCGCGCTCCGGCCGATGTTTATCTCCCAATATCAACAACGTTCGCGCTTCTGGCCGCCCACTTCGAAGAGACGTTCCCGTCGGCATGTGTTCGCATTGGTTTGTCCTTGTTACTTTCAACCAAATCTGAATTGAAGTAACTCCTTGCACGTCCCCGCTGGGTGTTGCAACGTTGAACCATGAAGAACCATTCGACTTCTTTCATAGCCAACCACCGTTGCACGCTCCTCTGGCTCATCGTTGCCGCGATGTTTATCGGGACGCCGTCCACTTTTTCTCAAACGTATGGACTTCGTTATCAAATGGCCATTGGCACCACCGACAACCAAACTCAAAACAGTTTCTACGATAGCGGGCTGGTTCAATCCACCAGCTTGACCGCCAACCTTGGCGACGTGGGCGCAAAGGCTGTCGCGACCGCCACTCCGACGGTCTCTTTTGGTCCAGTCCATTTGACGGCTCTTTGTTCGGTAAATAATCCAGTGTGGGATGGCACTGGACACCTTGCACGCATGGACTACGCAAGCGGCAGTCCGGTGGTTTTCTTCATGGACACTTTGACGATCACATCGGCAACCCTTCCTCCTGGAACACCGGTTGCAGTCCAATTTGCGCTTCGATCAGCAGGGTATATTACGCCCGGGGCAAGCGGAGGTCCGGGCAATGCCACGACTTCGAGCGCAACTGTTCGGCTCGATTCCGGCAGCTTTTTCCAAGGAATCCTGGTGCCGATGAACGGAACTTTGTCCACGAATACCTCCATGACCACGGCCAATCTCACAGTCGGCAGCACCATTAATTTTGTCTCCTCAATTGGCGCTCTTACGACTGCTGCATCGAATGCTGATCCCGGATTCGTCGGCGCTGTCAACACGGACATATCCAGTCAGGTTTACGTGGACGTGCTGACCGCGGGAGTAAATTATTCAGCGGCCAGCGGCACGGTTTATCCCAGATTGATTCTGCCGCCGCCGATTTTGAAAATTCGTTATACGAACAACTCGGTTATTGTCTCGTGGCCGTCTGTGTATTCGGATTATTCACTCACACAGAATACGAACCTCAATTCTGCAACCTGGATCGGCAACACGAACACGATCAGCATGGTTGACACCAACAGTCAAATCACCGTGGCGCCGCCCGTGGGAGCGATGTTCTACCGATTGCAAAAATAAATCTGAACTTCGTTATCCTTGTTCCTTGGTTGTTGAATCAAAGTCGCGGAGCGACGAAAGAAAATAGCCTACGGTGAAACCGTGGGTTAAAGGAAGACGAGACAAGCCCCGGCAGGGGCGACAGAAAATCGCTCAAAAAATCTTCGGGAGATTTCTTCTGCTGGGATCATCCGCACTCA
>JANYDP010000244.1 GCA_025363535.1 Verrucomicrobiota bacterium
ACGTGATGCAGCGCAAGATCATGAGCGTGACGCCAGATGCGACCGCCGCGCAGGCGTTGCATCTCATGGACGAGCGCAACATCCGCATCCTGCCCGTGCTCGACAAGGAGCGGCGCTGTCACGGACTGCTGTCGCTTTTCAAGTTGAGCAAATTCCTTTTCCCCTCCTCCAACCGGCTGGTGGATTCGCGGCGCATCTTGTCGTCCCTGTCGAATCTGGCGCAGACTTTGCAGGGCGAACTGCTGGTCTCGTTCGAGGCGAAGCGCGAGGAGGATTTAATCATGGTCATCGGCGCGATGAGTCCCGAGTCGTTCGCCGCGCGAGTGGAAACTTTTCTACGGGAAAAGCTCGTCGTCATCGTCGGCGACCGGCAGGACATCCAGGAAACCGCCATCAAAGAAAGCGTCCGTGTGATCATCGTCACTGGCGGATTGAAAATGGAAAAGCGGCTGCTCGAAATGGCCAAGCGCAAGCAGGTCAGCATTATTTCGTCGCCTCATGACACGGCGACCACGGCCGCCCTGTGCCGCGCGGCGGTAGCGGTGCGCAATGTTTTGAACGAGGGCTTCATCTGTTTTCGCGAACACGCGCCGCTAGCATCCGTGCGCGACGAGGCGACTTCGTCAGGCCACCAGATTTTTCCCGTGCTCGATGCGGATGGACAGGTCGCGGGGATTTTGTCCAAGACCGATTTTCTCAAGACGGTGACGCGCAAATTGATTCTGGTGGATCACAACGAACTCTCCCAGGCCGTGCAGGGCGCGGGAGAAGTTGAGATCATCGAGATCATTGATCACCACCGCATCGGGGCGATGACGACCCAGCAGCCGATTCTTTTCCGCAACGAACCGGTCGGCTCGACCTGCACGATTGTGGCCGACTGTTTTTTTCGGCACGGTGTGGAAATGCCGCCGGCCATCGCCGGATTGATGCTGGCCGGCGTGGTTTCGGACACGTTAAATCTCACGTCGCCGACCACCACGACGCGTGACGCGGAGATTTTGAAAAAGCTCGAGGCGCTTTCCGGCGTGAACGCCCGCGAATTCACGGAAAAACTTTTTGCCTCTGGTTCATTGCTCACCTTGAAGCCCGCGCCGCAAGCCATCACAACCGACTGCAAGGAATACCACGAGGACGGCGTGAAATTCAGCGTCGCGCAGATTGAGGAGATCGGCTTCGACCAGTTTTGGAAACGCAAAGACGAACTGCTCGAAGCGTTGGGCGTGTATCGCCGGAAGCGCGGATACCATTATTCCGCGCTGCTCGTCACTGACGTGACCACACAATGTTCGCTGCTGTTGGTCGTGGGCGACGAGGAGTTCACCAAGCGCATTGATTACCCGCGCCTGGAGCCGGGCATCTATGAACTGCGCGACGTGGTCTCGCGCAAGAAACAGTTGCTGCCGTATCTCACGCATTGTCTCCGACAGGCGAGCATTGCCGGGGCGGCCTGACGCGGATGAAAAAGTACTGGCACGTCCTCGGCATCGGGATTCAGAACAACCTTACGTACCGGTTTAATTTTCTGGCGCGCTCGTTGTTCGGCCTGATTCCGCTGGTCGCGATGCTTTACATTTGGAAAGCGATTTACAAAGACAAAGGTGCGGGCGGCATGGTGGGAACCTACGCCTTCGCCGAGATGGTTTCCTACTACCTGCTCGCCACGATCGTGGATGCGCTGACGGCGGTGAACGAGGATGACTGGCAGATCGCCGCCGACATCAAGGACGGCAACATCAGCCAGTTCCTGCTCAAACCGATTGACTATCTGTGGTACCGGCTCTGGCTGTTCATTTCGGGCCGCCTGGCGTATCTGGCGGTGGCGACGGTGCCGCTGGTGATTTTCATTTTTTGTCTGCGCAAATATTTCGTGCTGCCGCCGGACTGGGGAACGTTCGGATGGTTTCTAATTTCAGCGGGGCTGACGGCGTTGCTCCAGTTTTTCATGTCGTACATGATGGCGATGCTGGCGTTCTGGGTGATGGAAGTTTCGACGTTCATCTTCATCCTGTTCGCGTTTGAATACCTGGCCAGCGGACATCTGTTTCCGCTGAACATCCTGCCGCCGGCGTTTGAACGCGCACTTTATTTCACGCCGTTTCCGTATCAGCTTTATTTTCCCGTGAGCGTTTATCTGGGCAAGACGACGGGGGCGGAACTGGCCAAAGGTTTGTTGATCCAACTCGCGTGGGTCGTGGCGGCCTACTTCGCCGCGCGGTTCGCGTGGAACCGGGGGATAAAAAAGTACGCAGCGGCAGGCGGCTGAAGGTTTTGTCTCCATAATCCTTCCCCGCATAAAAATGCGGTAGATTCCACCCGCCGATACGCTAACGTGACTCAGTTCAAAGCCCTTTTAATCCGATGTCACTTTGAACTTATGTTTAAGCTGCCATTACAATCACTTGCCAACGCCCGCTCCAATCCTGATCTGCTGTGAATTCCAAACCTCGCCCCATTTCCCTGTCAAAATCATTCATCCTAGCCGGGCTGCTGCTTGGGCTGGCCAACCCGGCCGGAGTTCGGGCGGAAGCCATGCTCCAGTTGTTCAATGTCAGTTGGGCCGACGTGATCGTAAAAATGCCGGAGATCGCCGAAGCGGGTTATGATTCGATCTGGCTGCCGCCGCCCGCCAAGGGCAGCAGCGTTTACTCCATCGGCTACGACCTCTACGATCCGTTCGACCTCGGTGACGTGAACCAGGCGGGCACGACCGCCACGCACTGGGGAACGAAGGCGCAGTTGCAGCAGGCCGTCGAAACCGCCCACCGCTTTGGCATCCGCGTTTATTTCGACAACGTCGTGAACCACCGCGCGTTCACTGTCCCCGGCTTCAACGCCAGCACCCCGACGAATTATTATCCCGGCCTGCGGCCGCAGGATTTTCATGTGAAAACGGTCGGCTCCTTTTTTCAAAACTGGCCAAGCGTGGAGGACTACAACAACCAATGGGACGTGCAGTACGAATCGCTCGGCGGATTGATTGACCTCGCAACCGAGCCTGGTTCCATCAACGGCAACTTCGGCCCCACGCTCGGCAGCACCATTGCAAAACCGATTTTCGTTCGTCAGCCCAACAACAAGAGTTACTACATGGTGACAAACCTGCCCGTGATTGAAGGCAGCCCGTGGCATCCTTTCAATGGCACGAACGGCGTGCCCGTCGCCGAGGATGTGAACTCGTATGAAATCCGCTCGGTGCTGTACACGCTGAACGAAACCAAATGCGACGGCTTCCGGCTCGACGCCGTGAAGCATGTGCCGTCGGGGTTTTTCGGCGACACAGCGACGACGTTCAACGGCTACTGCGGCGCGATCCAGGCGATGTTTGATTACGTCCACGGTTTCGGCACCAATGCGGTTGGCAACGGTTATTACGAAACGAACGACGACAGCCGCAACAGTTGCTTCGACACCGAAGCGCCGCGCAATGACGCCCTGCTGTTCGGCGAACATCTCGGCCAGCCGCCGACTTACAGCGAATACATTTCACGCGGGATGCGGCTGGTGAACTCGCCGCTGCGCGACACGATGAATGCCGCGCTCGGCGGCGGATCGCTCGCCGGC
>JANYDP010000247.1 GCA_025363535.1 Verrucomicrobiota bacterium
CTTGTTCACCGTGGATGAGCTGTTCGGCGGCTGGACGAAGGCCCAGAAGGCCCACTTCGGCGACGAGGGAACCTTCGACCAGATTCAAAAAGCCAACCGTTAATTTTATGCAATCAACCCTTGTGGAAATCACCGCCCCAACCTCCGTTGCGCGCCTGCTCGCCCCGCTGGATGCCTGGGCTGAAAGCTCGCCACGATTCATGGTGATGACCATTCCGCGCACCATTTGCTTGCGGAGTTGAACATCACGCCGCTGCTCGACCTCGTGTTTGTGCTGCTCGTGATTTTCATCATCACCACGCCGCAGATGATGAACAATCTGGAAATGAGCCTGCCGTTCGGCAAAGCACCGGCCCCGAAACCCAACGAGCCGAAACCTCAGATTCACAGAAACTGTTCTGGATGCGTCGGGACAGATTTTTCTCAACGGCAAGCCGCTCGCCGTGCTGGCGTTCAAGGAAAAGTTGCAGCAGCTGAAAAAATCCGACGCCGATCTGCGCGTGGTGGTGAAGGCTGATGACGAGGTGGATTACCAGAACATGGTCAACGTGCTGGACACCCTTCTGCAATTGGAAATTAAAAAAGTTGGCCTCGCGACGGCGTTGGCAAATCCATGAAACCACAGGCGTCAGGCTTTTGGGGTGGAGCAAACTGGCCGAATTCGTTAACTATTATTTATGAAACAGCTCAAGTCATCCGTTGGCGATCTGCGTGGACTTTTTGCCCGGACTATCGCGCTCCGTGACATTGCCGAACCGCTGGCGTCGTTTGATCACAGCCAGCCAGCGGCGGTGGTGCGTGGGTTCATGGAGCAGCGCGGTTACGACGTGGTCGGAATCCGCGAGTCCGGCGTGGTGACAGGGTATGTTCTCCGTGCAGATCTCGTGGATGGCCTGGCGGAAAAACATCGCCGGGCGTTTGCCGCGGGTGATGTCCTGCCGGACAGCGAACCGCTGCTCACCGCGTTCGCTGCGTTGCGGGAAAAACGGCAGGTATTCATCACCGTGTTTGGGCACGTCGGCGGCATCGTCACGCGCGGTGATTTGCAGAAAGCTCCGGTGCGGCTCTGGCTATTTGGATTGGTGTCGCTGCTCGAGATGCAACTGCTTCGCGTCCTGCGCGTGCGCTATCCGGCGGAAGCCTGGGCGTCGCAGATCAGTGTGG
This sequence comes from Verrucomicrobiota bacterium, assembly GCA_025363535.1. GTDB lineage: Bacteria > Verrucomicrobiota > Verrucomicrobiia > Limisphaerales > CAIQOK01 > CAIQOK01. The sequence goes on from JANYDP010000247.1 coordinate 1,165, forward strand.
ATCGGTTGGAGGGCGCACGCCGGGTCTTTGCCGACCGGCAACGGCGCAAGGAGGAGTTGGACCTTTCCAACTGCCTGCAACTCGGCGACAAGGCCGCCATTTTCATGAAGGACGCGGATCTGTTCGCGTTGAGCGGGTTCGTCTCGCGGCAGGCGCTGGAAGATTTCTTCAAGGACATCGGCGCGTTGCGCAATGGCCTGGCCCATGCCAACGACATTCTCAGCGGACGCTGGCCGGCGCTCGCGGATTTGATCGAGCATCTGGAAAATTTTCTGGTGCGATTGGAAGGGGTTGCGTGAAACCGGACGAAGATTGTCTGGTCGTCACGCTCGGTCTGCCGCCAAGACCGATCAGGTGAACAAAACCGCCACCCGCCACATTCTGGTGTTGTGTGTCAAAGCGCTGAAACGATACTCTCTGCCCGCTCATTGCATGGCTCAAAAGAAATTCAACGCACTGCCCGGCTTCAACCTGACGATGGGGTTGACGGTCTTTTTTTTGACCGTCATCGTCCTGATTCCGCTGGCGGGGCTGGTGCTGCGCGCGTGCGAAATTTCCTGGCGGGATTTTGTCAAGCTGATTACGGATGACCGCGCCATGGCCGCTTTCGAGCTGACGTTCGGCGCGTCGCTGGTCGCCGCCGTGGGTAACATCATCTTCGGCACCATCCTTGCCTGGGTGCTCGTGCGCTACGAATTTCCCGGCCGCCGCCTCATTGACGCCATCGTGGATTTTCCGTTCGCGCTGCCGACGGCGGTGGCGGGGTTGACGCTCGCCAGCTTGTTTGCGCCGCACGGCTGGCTGGGAAAATATCTCGTGCCGCTGGGGATCGAGGGCGCATATTCGCGGCTGGGCGTGGTGATTGCGCTGACCTTTGTCGGTATGCCCTTCGTCGTCCGGACTCTACAACCCGTCTTGGAAAACCTGGAACATGAAGTGGAGGAAGCCGCGGCAACATTGGGTGCGGGGCGCTTGCGAACTTTCGTGAGCGTTATCTCGCCGTCCTTGTTTCCCGCGCTGCTGACGGGCTTCGCGCTGGCGTTTGCCCGCGCAATCGGAGAATACGGATCGGTCGTTTTTATTTCCGGCAACCTCCGATATAAAACCGAAATCACCCCGATGCTTATCGTCGAGCAATTGGATCAATACGAATACACCGGCGCGATTGCGATGGCCGTGGTGTTGCTGATGGTTTCCTTCGTGATGC
>JANYDP010000229.1 GCA_025363535.1 Verrucomicrobiota bacterium
GCAGATGATCCACCGTTTCAACGAGGGTTATTTCTCCGGCCTGATCACCGTGACCGGCGGACAGGACGTGACCAAGGGCGGGTTGAATTTCTTTGACGAGGAGTTTTGTCTACGACGTATCGTCGAGAAACCCACTTCCGAACAAGTGGAACAGTTACGCCTCGACGGCTGGCTCAAGCCCGGCGACACGGTCTGGTACAACGCGGGCATCTACATCTTCAAAGCTTCGCTGTTTGAGTTCACCGCCAAGCTCCACAAATCTCCGCGCGGCGAATACGAACTGACCGACGCGATCAACGCCCTGCTCAACACCCAGCACAAGATCGCCGGTTTGAAAATCGAAGGCCGCTGGGTGGACGTGCGCGATCCCGAAGTGCTGGCGTCGTTGGAAGAGGGCGTCTAAGCCTGACGCGACAATTAAAGTTCATCCTCGCGCTCGGTGTAAAACAACTGGTGGGCGCGGGGATAATCCGGCTCCGGCACGAGGACTTTCGCGAGGCGGTTCAGGTCGCCGTCATCGGGCGGGACGGGGTCCACAAACTCTTGCGTGGCGGCGATGCCGTGCTTCTCCAGCATGACCACGAGCATCTCCGTGTTGACGACCGGGCCAGTGTAGAAAAGTTTCACGCGCGGAATTTAACCACGAAATACACTAAACACACGAAAGAAGCCCTTGAAATCCAACACGCCGCGTAACTTCCGATTTTGCGTTTCGTGTGTTTAGTGTATTTCGTGGTTAAAAATAAAAACAGTCCGGGCTTACGGAATGGCCAGCCGGTTGGTGGCGACACCGATATTTGCAAAACCCCAATCACCACCAACACTTCAATCAGGGTCAAAGCCTTCGATCTCTTTTCTGAAACCTGGGTTTCATCCCCGTGACCGGGCGATTTGTTTTCTGATCCGGGCGCGGCGCACCTTCCGATCCAGCCAGCGCGCAATCAAGATCAAAACAAGAATCAACAGCAGCAACAGCAACAGCCATTTCGTGGCGTCGAAACTTTCGTGCGCGGCCACGGCCAGTTGCTGCGGATACGCCAGCGTGTTGGTGATGAGCGCAGGCCGGGGCGGCAAGGGTGCGGCCGCAACCACTTTTGGCACCGGCCGGTTAGTCGGGGGCGGCACGTCGGGAAAAACATTGGGCGTGGTCTGATGCGACAACGCCACCTGCTGGCCGGCGAGTGTTTGGTTGCCAGGCTTTGGAACAATCGGTGTGGGATAAGCGCGGGCCGGCGGTGCGCCCAAGGCGGCGATCTGCGCGTTGGGAGAAGCCGCCGAACCATGCGGGGCGACCGGCGGGTAATAAGGTGTCGGGCTTGGCCGACTGCCGCCGCTGCCACCTTGCCCGCCGGCTCCTCCAGTTCCACGACTCCCGCCACTCCCACCGCCACCGCCACCGCCGCCAGTCGCCGTGCTGCCGAGAATCGTCGGCCGCACGATGTCTTCCGTCAGGGTCATTTCGCCGGGCAATTTCGCCGCGACCGATTCCTCGACGTGGTTGTCGGAAAAAAGCAGGTTGCCGCGTTGGTCATGTGCGCCTTGGTACCACGGGCGGATGTGCGCCGGGCCGATGGCGACCATCGTTGCGGCGAAGGATAGCTCGGTACCGATGTTTTCATCACCCGCGAGAATGGAACCAGGAACGGACTGATCCGCTTTGAGGCCGATGAAGTAGCTGAGGTTGCGATTGTCGAACTGGTTGAAGCTCGGGGCGGGCTGGCGTAGCAGATCCGCAGGACAGGCGAGCGGTTTGGGCGTGCTGAGTTCGGGGGCGAGCGGACGGAAATGCTGGAAGGCAAAATAAAAATTCCCCTGCATCTGGTAGCCGAGCGCGGCGAATTCCTCCGAGCCGCCGGCGTTGGTGGAAACCTGGGCGGGAAATTTTCCGCCGTGGTCATGCGCGAACAAGTGGGCGGCCAGGCCGGTTTGCTTGAGATTGTTGACGCACTGCACCTGCTTGGCGCGGGCCTTGGCCTGGCCGATGGCGGGCAGCAGCAGTGCCGCGAGAAGGCCGATGATCCCAATGACCACCAGCAGCTCAATCAAAGTGAACGCTCCTCTTCCGCGACTGATGTGCGCCGGGTTCATGCCGTTGCCAACCTTTAGCACCACCCATGCCGCGTGGCAATGCTCGAAAAGACGCCGGTCGCGAAATGAAAACTGCGTGAGCCTCACACGTTCCGCGTGAAGCCCACGCATTTTCACAACAACCAGATCATCGCCAATACCCGCGAATCCAGACATGCCCGTGCCCGTGCCGCGCCCAGCGTCCCGGCATCCACAGCGCGTGCGGATGCGGTCCGACAGCCCAGCGTCCGCCGATCCAGAACCAGCGCCCGCGCCATTCCCAGCAGCCCGGCACCCAGACAAATTCCGGGCTGGGTGCGATGCCGACCACTTCCACCTGCGGCGGCGGCGGGGCTTCGGTCACCACCGTTTCGCCGCCCGCCGGGGCCGGTTCACGCACATAAACCACACGACGTTCCACACAGCCGCTGCCCAGCAGCAAGGTGCCGGCAAAGGCGGTTCCCATAATCCACGAAGATAATTTCGTTTTCATAGTTGATGACTAATTTGTCACTTCATCATTCGACACAACCGCCGGCGAATTATTCATTCATCAGGCGCAGTGCCTTCAAGCTTCGGCTGCCGTCGCCAGCGTTGCCCCCGCTTCTGCAAAATCCGCGCCGATGGCTCCGGCCTCTTCGCCGGCGTGTTCCTTGGCGATCAGAATGTAGATCGAGGGAATCACCAACAGCGTGAAGATGGTGCCGAGCGCCATGCCGGATACGACCACCAGCCCGATGGAGTTGCGCGCCGCCGCGCCCGCACCGGACACCAAGGTCAGCGGGAAATGTCCGCACACGGTCGCCACGCTGGTCATCAGCACGGGCCGCAAACGCGTCAACGCCGCCTCGCGCACGGCCTGGATTTTCGTGAGACCGCCGCGCTGAAGTTCGTTCGCGAACTCCACGATGAGGATGCCATTCTTGGTCACAAGGCCGACGAGCGTGACCAGCCCGACCTGCGCGTAGATGTTCAACGTGGTCGTCCAGCCGTCCGTCCAGAAGTGCAGGTTCGGATTCGGAAATTTCAGGAAGCAAAAGATCAGCGCGCCGAACATCGCCAGCGGCACGGAGCCGAGGATGATGATGAAGGGATCGCGGAAGCTGTTGAACTGCGCCGCCAGCACGAGGAAGATCAACGCCAGCGCCAGCGCGAACGTGGGCAGAAACGAATTCCCTTCCCGCCGCAACTGCCGCGATTCGCCCGTGTATTCCAGCTTGTAACCCTGCGGTAGAATCTTCGCGGACTCGTCTTCAAAAAACTTCAGCGCGGTGTCGAGCGGCTGGAGGGCCACGCCGGAAATTTTTACCGCGTTCATCTGTTGGAAGCGGTTGAGCGCGCGCGGCGTGGTTTTTTTCTTGAACGTGGCAAAGGTGCTCAAAGGAATGAGCTGGCCGCCCGGGCCTTGCACGTAATTGTTTTCGAGCTGCGCCGGTTCCAGCCGTTCGACGCGCTTCAACTGCGGAATCACCTTGTAGCTGCGCCCGGCGAAGTTGAAGCGGTTCACAAAATTCCCGCCCACGAGCGCGGCCAGGTCCGAACCCACCGTCGCCATGTCCAGCCCGAGCGCGGCGACCTTGTCGCGATCCAGCACCAGCTCGACTTCCGGCTGGTCTATCTTCGTGTCAATGATTGGCGGGAAGGCAAACATGCCGTTGGTCGCGGCCATCTGCTGCAACTTCTCGGCGAAGCCCAGAATTTCCTCCGGCTCGGCCGTGGCGGTCAAAATAAACTCCACCGGAAAATCCCCGCCGCCGGGCAGTGCGGGCGGCGCGACCATCATGGCGCGGACGCCGGGAATCTTGTTCACGCTGGCCTGCACCTCCGGGATGATTTGGAACACGGTGCGCTTCCGTGTGCCCCAGGGTTGCAGCACCATGCCGCTGATGCCGCCATCGGGAAAGGTGAGCTGAAACGTGCGATCCGTCTCGGGCACGCTCATCAACTTCTGGTTCAACGCCTCTGTGTAGAAGGTGGTTTGATCAATGGTCGCGTCTGCCGCGGCTTCCACTAGGCCGAGCGTGAAACCTTGATCCTCCGGCGGGGCCAGTTCCTTCGCCTGCCACGCCATGTTGAACATCAGCACCGCCAGAATCGTCAACCCGATCCAGATGACGTACACCGCCGGACGCGCCCGCAGCGTCGCGTCCAGAATGCGCGCGTAGAATTTTCGCAACCGGTCAAAGGTGTGGTTGATCTTCGCGGTCAAGCCGTGTTCCTCGCGCTCGTGACTGAGCAATTTCGCCGACATCATCGGCGAGAGCGTCAACGCCACGACGCCGGAGATGAACACCGCGCCCGCCAGCGTCAACGCAAACTCGCGGAAGAGCGAACCCGTCAACCCGCCTTGCAAACCAACGGGCGCATACACCGCTGCCAGCGTGATGGTCATGGCGATGATCGGCCCGATCAATTCCCGCGCCCCAACCAGCGCGGCGTTCGTGGGCGTCAGGCCATTGCGGATGTGCCGCTCCACATTCTCCACGATCACGATGGCGTCGTCCACCACGAGGCCGACCGACAGCACGACGGCCAGCAGCGTGAGCAGGTTCAGCGTGAAGCCGAACAACTGCATGAGAAACACCGCGCCGATGAGGGAGATGGGAATCGCCACCAGCGGAATCAGGACCGAGCGCAGCGAACCGAGGAAAAGAAAAATGACGACCGCCACGATGAAGAGCGTCTCCGTCAGCGTTTTGATGACTTCGCGCAACGCGTCGTCAATGTACTTGGTTGCGTCATAAGCGATGCGGCCCTTCAAGCCGATGGGCAGGTCACTCTGAATGGCGGCCATCTCTTTCCGCAGCCGCTTGATCACGTCGAGCGAGTTCGCATTGGGCAAGGCCCAGATGCCCATGAACACGGCGCGTTCGCCGCTGAACCGCACTTCGGTGTCGTAATCTTCCGCACCGAGCGAAACATCCGCCACGTCGCGCAGCCGCACCAGGTTGTCGCCGGATCGTCGCAGCACGAGGTTTTGAAATTCTTCCACCGAACGCAAATCGGTGTTGGCCGTGAGATTGATCTGCACGAGCGAACCCTTGGTGCGGCCCACGGCGGAAAGGAAATTGTTCGCCGCGAGTTCCTGCCGCACCTGGTTGGGACTGATGTTGTAAGCCGCGAGCCGGTCAGGCTTGAGCCAGATGCGCATCGCAAATGTGCGGCCACCGAGAATGTCCGCGCGCTGCACACCTTCGAGAGCCGAGAGGCGTGGCTGCACCACGCGCACAAGATAATCCGTGATCTGGTTCGCTTCGAGAATGTCCGACGTGAAACTCAAATACGCGGAGGCGAAACGCGAGTCGGCAGATTCAATGTTGATGACGGGCACCTCGGCTTCGGGCGGCAGATCGCGGCGGACCTGATCCACCTTGGAGCTGATTTCCGAGAGCGCCTTGTTCGCGTCGTAATTTAATTTCAACCGCGCCGTGATCGTCGAGAGACCGAGCTTGCTGGCCGATTGCAGGTATTCAATGCCGTCTGCCGCCGCGATAACGCGCTCCAATGGCTGCGTGATGAAGCCGCGCACGAGTTCCGCCGGCGCGCCGACGTAGGCCGTGGTGATGGTGACCGTCGCGTTTTCGCTGCGCGGATATTGCCGTACGTTGAGCGAGCGGATGGCCTGGAACCCGGCGATGAGAATCACCAGGTTCACCACGACCGCGAGCACGGGGCGCTTGATGAATAAGTCGGTAAAGGATTTCATGACGAATGAAAATGAACCGCCCGCTCAACTGTCCGACGGTTTCTTGCCGGTCTCGGGAAATATTTCGTTGTTCTCCACCACGCCCATGCCGTTGCGCAGTTTGAACAGGCCTGCGCCCACCACGCGGTCGCCGGGTTTCAAGCCCGATTCCACGTTCACAAAACCCCCGCGCCCACGACCGGTGCGGATGAACTGCTGCCGCACGATCAGGCTGCCCGGCGCGGCGTTGGTGGCGGTGGCGGGAATGACGACATAAACAGAATCGCCGAACGGCGCGCTCAGAATGGCGGTGGCGGGAATCGCCAAGACTTTCTGTTCCTCCGGCAAAATCACTTCCATGCGCGCGAACATGCCGGGCCGCAACAACTCGCCGGCATTTTCAAACGTCGCCTGCACCCGCACGCTGCGCGTGACCGGATCGAGGTCGGGGTTGATGGCGGTCAGCACGCCGTCGAACTGCTGGCCAGGAAACGTGTCCGAAACGACGCGCACCTTCAGCCCGGTACGCAATTGCGACAGCTCCTGTTGCGGCAAGGAAAAATCCCCGTACACCGGCGACAGCGCCGTCAACGAGACAATGGCCTTGCCGTGATCCACCGACTCCCCAAGGTTCACCTGCCGGATGCCGGTGCGGCCGGCGAACGGGGCGCGGATGGTTTTCTTTTCAATGATGGCGCGGATGTTGTCGGCGTTGGCCTGGCTGGTCTTGGCCGCAATCTCGGCGGCGTCCAGTTCGGACTGCGACACGGTGTTTTCCTTCCGCAGATTTTGCAGGCGCTTGAGATTGATGGCGTCCCATTCCTGCTGCGCCGCGACGCCGCGCAACTGCGCCTCTTCGGAGGAGGTGTCGAGCTGCACCAGCAAATCGCCCTTGGCCACGACCGCGCCGGATTCAAAGGCGATTTCCTTCACCGTGCCGGCGAGCTCCGGCGTGATGGTGATGCCCTGGACGGCGGCGATGGAACCAATGGCGGCGAGGGTGTTCGGCCATTTCTCCTCCCGTGCGGTGAACGGCGAAACGGTTTCCGGCGGCGGCGAATAGGTTTTGCCGAAGGCGATGAGGGTTTTGATCTGCATTACCTTCACCCCGGCCAGACCGCCCAGGATCACCACCACCAGCACAACGGCGACTATCACTTTGTGTTTCATAATTATTTTTTGGTTCGACGTGCTTTGATCGCCGGCTTGGTCACGGCACCCGCGCCGGTCAGAAAAAGTTCCACGACGCGTTCGGCGGTGGTGCGGTTCAGGCGGCAGCCGGTCATCATCAGGTGCGCCATGAGATAGGAGTTGGCCTGCCCGTAAAAGCCAAACGCCAGTTCGCGGCTCGTGAATGCGGAACCCAGCTCGCCGTTTTTCAAAGCCTGCTGCATCAGCGCATGGATGAATTCAAAGTTGCGTTCGCACTTGTCCACGTAGCGCAGGCCGGCGGGCAGTTCGCCTGGCGAG
>JANYDP010000351.1 GCA_025363535.1 Verrucomicrobiota bacterium
GGAATCACCTGCACGCTGATGACCTGGCCGACCTGGGCCGCCGCCGCCGCGCCAGCATCCGTCGCCGCCTTGACTGCCGCCACGTCGCCCCGGAAGAATCCGGTGACATAACCGCTGCCGACTTTTTCCCAGCCGGTAAACGTGACGTTCGCCGCCTTGAGCGCGGCATCGCACGCTTCGAGCAAGGCGCAGAGGCCTTTGCATTCGATCATTCCAATTGCTTGTTGAGCCATATTTAGTTCGTGGTTGAAAGTTGATAGTTGATAGTTATTTCTTCGCGCCGTTGTCGCCGACAAATGCGGCGATCAAGTCGTCATGCGGGCGGGCGAGAATGTGGGAGCTGACGAGTTCGCCGACCTTGGCCGCAGCCTTGGAGCCGGAGTCCACGGCAGCTTTGACGCTGCCGACGTCGCCCTGGCAGAGGACGGTGATGAGACCGCCACCGATGGGGATGGTTTTGACGAGGCGGACGTTGGCGGCTTTCACCATCGCGTCGCTGGCTTCGACGCTGCCGACGTAGCCTTTGGTTTCGATCATGCCTAATGCTTCACTCATATTTTATTTTTGGTTGGTGGTTGAGAGTTGTGAGAAATTATTTGATCAGTTCGCACGGCGTGTTGGGCTGGAGATTGCACGCGTTGCCTTCGTCGGTGTCAATGTGGACTTCCTGTTTGAAGCTTTTATCCACGCGGCAAAGCATTCGATCCAGAATAATGCCACACTCGCCGCCGATTTTGAGCTTCATGAAATCCCCTTGCTTCACGCCATGATAGTCGGCGTCTGCGGGTGAGAGATGCACATGCCGCAAGGCGCGAATGACGCCCTGCTCCATTTCAAAAAATCCCGCCGGCCCCATCAACATGCAGCCGAGCGTGCCTTTGATGTCGCCGGAACTGCGCAGCGGCAGTTCAAACCCAAGCGCGATGCCGTCCGTGTAGGCCAGCTCGACTTGATTCAAACTCCGGCACGGCCCGAGAATGCGGAGGTTGGAAATCACGCGGCTGCGCGGACCGATCAAGGTGAGCGTTTCCTTCGCGGCAAATTGTCCGTCCTGATAAAGCCACTTGTGAACGGTGAGCTGATGTCCCTTGCCAAACAAGGCCTCGACTGCGTCCTGCGTCAGATGGCAATGCCGGGCGCTGATGTTGACCAGCAGCGGATTCGGCGCGGCGGCGGCGGTGGGCAACGGCTTGCCGAGACGTGAATAGACCGACTGCCGAACCATGTGTTCGACGACCGCGCGGTGCAAAGTTGGACTCGGTGCTGTCATAGCGATGCGACAGAATCTGACAGATTTTAGAAACCCGTCAACAATTATCTTGCAAAATCTTCCAAAATATTTCACAGTGTTTCAGATGTCAGCAGAAGAACGCCAGCAACGCATCGCCAGCTACCTGCAAAAGGTGGAGTTCGCCTCGTTGGAAGAACTGGCCAAACATGTGGACGCCTCGGAATCCACCGTGCGCCGCGACCTCACCGCGCTCGAAGCCACCGGCCTCGTCAAGCGCACCCACGGCGGCGCACGGCTGCTGGTTCCGGCGACGGATGAATTCACTTTCTCAGCGCGCGACACGCATCAACTAGAAGAAAAGGAACTCATCGGCAAGGCCTGCGCTGCGCTGATCCAGCCGAACCAGACGGTCATCATTGACGCCGGCACAACCACGTATCACGTCGCGCGGCATCTCGAAGAGAAAGCGCCGCACATCATCACCAACTCGTTGCCCATCGCGCAGTTGTTTGCCGGAGCGAACCGGTTGGAGGTCGTTGTCACCGGCGGCGTGATTTATCCGAAGCTCGGTGTGCTGGTCGGGCCGCTGACGGTGGAGGCGATGAAAACCATGCACGCGGATGTGGCGATCATGAGCGGAGGCGGCATCTCGCTCGAAGGCGTAAGCAATTCGCACGGCCTGCTGATTGACATCCAGCGCGCGATGCTGCACGCAGCGCCCAAAGTAATTTTTTGTTTTGACCACACGAAATTCGGCCGCCAGTCCGTGCTGCCGCTGTGCGGGCTGGAGGCGATTGACACCATCGTCACCGACAGCAAAGCGCCGCGTGAACTGGTGCATCAACTGCGGAGAAAAAACATAGAAGTGATCGTGGCGAAGTGATCAAGGTAAAATAGTTTGGCGGATGAGACGCGCCCGGCCGCATCCTCATCCGCCAATTTTATTTGGGCGTTTAATTATTGTTGGTCGCCAGGCGGAGGTCCCGGCGGGCCATCAAAACCCGCGTCACCATTTCTCCGCTGCGGACGGCCTTGCGGGCCGTCCCCCTGCCCTTGGCCCGGCCGGCCACCCATTCCCTGCGGCGGTGGTCCCATCAATTCCGGCATGGACAATTTTCCATCGCCATCCTTGTCGAGGGTCTTCAGAACGGTGGCGGCATTGGCGATCTCGTCCGCATCCACAAATCCGTCATGGTTGGCGTCGAGTGCGCGCACCACGGCCGGAAGCGGCGGACGGTTCCGGCGCATGGGGGCGTTGCCCGATCCATCCGGTCCTCCGGGGCCGTCTTGGGCTTCCATGTTTGGACGCTGACGGCGCGGTGGACGCTGACCGTCGGCGGAGCCGTTGTTGTTGTCCTGAGCGATGATGACCCATGCAGAGGCACCGAGTGCGAGCATGGCGATGACTGCTTTGCTGGTGGTTTTCATTTTTTGCCTTTCTCTTTTTTGGTTGTCGGCCGCCATCAAAGCGGTCGGTGGTTGTAGAAAATTTTTCAACTTTCGCCCCGGCAGTTCACTGCCCCGCCCCGGCGTTGGTTGAAGTTCATTTCAATTTTCATGACGCCAACCTACACGACGCCACCTTAAGCCGGCATGAAGACGAAATTATTTTTCAACCGTGTTCAGCCGTGTGAAAAAGGACGTCGAGGCAACCGCCGTACGAAAAACTTATTTAGCCACCGGTTCCAACCGGACGATCCGATCCGGCCCGTTCAGCGCGACGTAAATGCAGCCGTCCGGCCCGTTGGCCACGTAACGCACGCGGCCGATGTCCTTGAACAAAACTTCCTGCTCCACGACTTGATGCCCGTCCACGATGAGCCGGCGGAGTTCCTGCTGGGCGAGCGCAGTGACGAACAGATTGTTTTTCCAGCGCGGAAATTTGTCGCCGGAATAAAACGTGATCGCGCACACGGCGATGGACGGCGTCCAGTAAGTCACCGGCTGCTCCAGACCGTCCCGGGCCGTGCCTTCCGCGATGGGCGCGCCGTTGTAATCCATGCCGTAGCTGATCACCGGCCAACCGTAGTTCAGTCCTTTGCGAATCCAGTTGATCTCATCGCCGCCGCGCGGGCCGTGTTCGGCCTCCCAGAGTTCACCGGTGACGGGATGGCGCGTGAGTCCCTGCGGATTGCGGTTGCCGTAGCACCAGATGCTCGGAAAGGCATTGGAAACACCGACGAACGGATTGTCGGTGGGAATCCGGCCATCGTCAAAGATGCGATGGATTTTTCCATTGGGCCGCGTAATGTCCTGGGCGTTGTCTTTTTCCCCGCGCTCGCCCATCGAGAAAAACAAATGTCCCTCACCGTCAAACGCCAGGCGCGAACCGAAGTGAATGTCCGACGGCTTGTAAAACGAATAGGGCGCGCGGAAAATAATTTCGCCGTCCGTCCAGCGGTTGCCCTGGATGCGGCCCCGCGCCACGGCGGTGAGACCCAGCACCTGGCCGGTGGCGTTGGTGTACGGATCACTGAACGTCAGATAAACCCAGCCGTTGCTTGCATACCCCGGATGCAACGCGACCTCCATTAAGCCGCCTTGTCCACGGGCGCGGACGGACGGCGTGCCGGCCACCGGTTCGCCCACCGGTTCGCCTGCCTTCACCACGCGCAGCCGGCCCGGCAACTCCGTCACCAGCATCCGTCCATCCGGCAGGAACGCCAGCGACCACGGGGTCTGCAAACCTTCGGCCACGACATTCTTCAAGCGAAACTTGTGCTCCTTGCTTTCCACGATCTGGTCGTCCACCGGCTTGGGAAAGGTCAACTGCCCGCGCCGAAACTGCTCCTGTTTTTCGCGGATAAAAACCACCATCACCCGGATCTCCGCCTCGCTCAAAACCATCTTCCACGCGACCATGTTGTTCGTGGGATAACCGTCGCGGATGCTGCGGGCAAGACTCACATCGTCGGTGCCGTGCTTGAACAACTCCGGCTTCAACAAGCCCGGGGCCTGCGCGCCTTCAAGATTTTTTCCATGACAGTTCGCGCAGACCTGGCCGTAGAACGCCGGAATATCCCGCGCCAGCAAAGGAGCAGCCGCAGTAAAAAAGACGAACGCGAGCAGATGTGATTTTGCGATCAGGCCCGCCCCTGTTTTAGCGTGTTGATTCATATTCGTTTTAATGCCCGCCGAAGTAGCCAGACGTACAATTGAATGTCAAACTTAGTTCTGAAAAACTGTGAAGCCGGAATGAAAATTCGCGTGCGATGCAGTGCCAGTAACCAGGCAAGACCCGCGCCCGCGCCCGTCAGTGTTCCGGGCAATAAAAAAACCGGGAGGAAAACGACTCCTCCCGGCATTTTGAATTCAGCCGTAAATGTTCAGCTCGACAGCGCGCCCTCGGTCGCCGCCTTCTGGGTGAACACGAGCTTTTCATTGTCGCTGCTGACGGTGATCGGTTCACCTTCATGCAGGGTACCGCGCAGGATTTCCTCGGCGAGCGGGTCTTCGAGGTAGCGTTCCACCGAGCGGCGCATCGGGCGCGCGCCATACTGCGGATCGTAGCCTTTGCCCACGAGGAAGTCCTTCGCTTTCTCGTCCAGCACCAGTCCGATGTGCTTGTTCTTTAACCGCGCCGTGACCTTGGCGATTTCCAAATCGAGGATCTGAATGAGATCGGGCTTGGTCATGGAACGGAAGACGATGATGTCGTCCAGACGGTTCAAGAATTCCGGACGGAAAGTCTTCTTGGCCTCGTCGAGAATTTTCTCGCGCATCTTTTCATAGGTGCCTTCATCGGAGATCGGCGAGAAGCCCAGGGACGATTGCTTCTTGATCGTGTCCGAGCCGACGTTCGAGGTCATCAGGATGATCGTGTTCCGGAAGTTGACGACGCGCCCCATGTTGTCGGTCAGTTTGCCTTCCTCAAGAATCTGCAACAGCATGTTCCACACATCGGGATGCGCCTTCTCGATTTCGTCGAACAGCACGACGGAATACGGTTTACGCCGCACTTGCTCG
>JANYDP010000364.1 GCA_025363535.1 Verrucomicrobiota bacterium
GGAATCAACGCCAATTGTCGCGGCAAAATCTGACTCGTCGCGCTGGAATCAGACTTGTCCCGCCGAAACCAGATGAAGGCGGATGGAAGCGGATGAAGGCGGAAGGCGCAGGAAAAACTGGAGAGCTTCCTTTCGTCTCCGCCAGCGCGTATGCATGAAAGAGCCGTGAGGCAGGAATCATAGGGCCACCGCAGATTTGGCGGGACATGGGCCGTTGAACTTTTTACCGTCGGCGGCGTGAAACCGAAGAACGCGTCGTCCGATATGCCCTCAGAGACCGCTCAGGAGCTATTGGAACAGGTCAAAATTGGGCTGGTCACTGAACCGGAAGCGCGCCGCCGTTTTCAACAGCTGCTCCGAAAACACCACTATCTGGGCGGATTAAGAGCCGTGGGCCAGCAGCTCTATTACGCGGCTGTGGATGCCCAAGGCAATTGGCTGGCGCTCCTGCTTTTTAGCGCCGCCGCCAAACATCTCAAGCACCGGGACCAGTGGATTGGATGGACCCGAGCGCAGCGGGATCGGCGCTTGAGCCTGGTGGTCAACAACAGCCGGTTCTTAATCCTGCCCCAAGCCCATATCCCGAACCTGGGTTCCCGTGTGCTGCGCCTGACGCTGGAGCGCCTCAGCGCCGATTGGCAGGCGCGCTATGGACATCCCGTGCTGGTGGTCGAGACCTTTGTTGATCCCGAGCAGTTCAACGGCACGGTCTACACCGCCCAAGGCTGGCAGGAAGTTGGGGTGACCGACGGCTGGGGTCGTTGTCGGCGTGACTACTACGTTCGACACGATAAACCCAAGCGACTCTTCGTTCGTGAAGTGGTTAAGAACGCCTGTCGCAGTCTGCAAGCCGAACATCTCAAGCCCGCGTTGGCCGAGGGAGAGAAGAAAGCGGGAGCTCGGTGCTATCACAAGGGTGGCGAGTTGCAGGCGCTGAGCGAACACTTCAAAGCGCTCCCGGAATACCGGGGCCGCGTCGAATCCTATCCGGTTTGGTCGCTGGTGAGCCTGATGCTCCTGGCCATCTTGTGCGATGCTCCACGCGGGCAAAAGGACCTGGCCAAGCTGGCCCGGCGCCTGACCCAACATCAACGCCGCGCCCTGGGGATTCGGCCCCGTCCCAATGGCCGTTTCCCAGCACCCAGTCAGTCGACTTTCTCTCGTTTGTTATCGGGGCTGGATGCCCAGCGGCTCCACCAGGTGTTACTGGAGATTCAGGCTCAAGTGCGCGGTCAAGCGCCGCCCGATGAGTTGATCGCCGTCGACGGCAAGGCGCCCCGCCACGGCCCCGGCGAGGCCATCCTCAGTGCCGTCACCGTGCCCAGCCAGTTTTACCTGGGCAGCGCGCTGGTCGATACCAAGACCAATGAGATCCCCGTGGCGCGTGAACTCTTCGGCGAACTGGATTTGACGGGCCGCACGGTGGCTCTGGATGCGCTGCACACGCAGGCTCAAACCGCCCGCGAGTTGGTCGTGGAGCACGGAGCGCATTATCTGCTGAGCGTGAAAAACAACCAGCCCACCCTGCGCCAAAACATTGATAAAATTGTGCCCGTTCCACCGACGGGTTTTTCCCCCTCTGAAGTCGACCCCCAACCGGGCGCGCACCCGCGAAAAAAATAAAGGCGTTCCCGAAAGCCGCACACTGGAGAGCCGCCCCGCAGCCGCTGAGGACATCGGCTTCCCCTTTGCTGCTCAGGTGGCGCTTTTGACCCGTCAGCATGTCGGACGCAAAGACGAAACCGTCGGCCTCATCACCGACCTGATGCCCGAAGAACTTCCCGCCGAGCGCTGGCTCAAATTCAACCGCATGGCCTGGGGAATCGAAAACGGGACGCATCAGCGCCTGGACGTATCACTCAATGACGACCGTTGCCGAGTCCGCAGCACCAACGCCCTATGGGTATTGGGCATGCTCCGCCGTTTGGTGATCAGCCTGTTCCTACATTGGCGGCTCCAACAGCCAAAGCCCGAGCACCAATCACTTACCGATTTCCAAGCCGCGATGGGCGAAGATAACCTGACCCTGGCCATGGCCTTCGTCACCCGTCAGCGACCTAAACTGTGAAAACCCGTTCATCCATACGCGCTGTCACCACCCCGTGGCGCACAAAATTCGATTGAATAAGTCGCCCCGGGTTTTAGACTAACCCTTGTCCCTTTGCGCCTCGGCGCTTTTGAAAAAATGACCAACGAACCAAA
>JANYDP010000382.1 GCA_025363535.1 Verrucomicrobiota bacterium
TCGCTGGCCGTCATTGCGATAAATTTTGGAATCGGTCGGTTCGGGATAACGGCCGGGCAGCACGCGGCCACCCACAAACACGTCCAGATGTCCCTCCCCATATATGTCCGCCACCGCCACCGGCCCGGTGCTGGTGGGGGTGGCCGGCAGGTCAGTTTTTTTGGGCGTGGGAATAAATTCAAACGCCGTCGCGGAGGGCAGTTCGCCGGCGAATTCGTAACTGGCACGACCCACCAACAACGCGTGTTGGTTGGTGCCGCGAACCCAGCCCGCGATGCCGGCCAGGTCTTCTTGCAACGGCGGCGAGCGGGTCGGGAGACGTTGCAAACCGCCTTTGCCGTCGGGAACATAAACCGCCAACTCACCGCCGCGTCCGCTGCCGATCACCAGTTCATCATGGCCGTCGCCGGCCAAATTCACCCAGCCCACGCCCGGCCCGTCCTGGCTCAGTTCGTACGGCAACAACGGTTGACGTACGTAATCGCTGAATGGTTCTTCGTGATGCTGATGTGCAATCATCGGGCTGACGTCTTTGAAAAAAGGTTTTGTTTCGGCGAGCAACGGTTCACTTTTTTTTGCCACGGCGGCGGTTTCATCAAGTTCGTAAAGGCGATTCGGTTTCACGTCGCGAACGATGCTTTGCTTGCCATTGCGCCAGGTTACTTCAATCGTCATGCGTTCACTCTTGCCAGCGGCGAAGACGCGCAACGGATCGGAGCCGGAAAGATAAAGGCCGCCGGAGACCACTTCCTGGCTTTGCATCGGGACGGCACCGTCCAGAAATTTTATTTTCGCGCCGATGCCCTGGGTGTTGGGCGGCAAACCTTTCACCCGCACGGCCACGCGCGGTGCGGCGCTGCGGTTATGATAAATGCTGGCCGCGCTGCCAAGATTGTTCACGATGAAATCCAGCGCGCCGTCGCCGTCCAAATCCGCAACGGCGATTCCGTTGTGCAGCGCTGGTTGATCCAATCCCCAGGCCGACCCAACTTCTTCAAATTTCAAGTTGCCCAGATTGCGGAAGCCCACGACCGGCGTCTTCAATGGTTTGGCCAGCTTGTTCCACTGATAAAGTTCTTCGTCCTTTTGTTCCTGGGGCGAGCGCAGCACGGGCTTGCCATCGGGGCCAAGTTTCGGCGGTGCCAAGCCGCCGGATCGCCGGAGCCTGGACGCCTTCTCGTTCAGATCAAGATCGTTTGCATCGTACGCGAAACCCGTGGGAATGATGAGGTCTTCATAGCCGTCCAAATCCACGTCCAAGAAAACCGGTTGCCAGGACCAGTCGGAAGCATTCACACCCGCATACGCGGCGATTTCTTCAAACGTGCCGTCGCCGCGATTTCGAAAGAGCATGTTACGGGGAATCTGTGGCCGATCATCAATGAGCCCGGCCGGCGAACGCGGAACCGAGGAACTCAGATACTGACGTTTCCGCGCACGCCAATCGCGAGCTAGCATGTCCACGGTGCAAAAATCCACCAAGCCATCCCGATCTACGTCGGCAAAATCCACGCCCATCGAATACTTGCTGGTATGTCGCAACGATAATTGCGGGCTGGCTTGAAAATGACCTTTGCCGTCGTTGATCCAAAAGCGGTCAGGTGTCCAATAGTCGTTGCACACGTACAAATCCGGCACGCCGTCGCCATTCACGTCGTGAAACGCCGCCGCCAGGCTCCAATCGCGCGGTGGGTCAACCAGTGGTTTGCCGGCTTCGTCCAGAAAAGTTCCGTTGGTCCACGACATCGGCGTGAAGCGGCCTTTGCCATCATTGAGATAAAGCTGACTCGGTTCGCCGTATTCCTCAATCACGCCGTTGCGGACGACGAAGCGATCTTTCAGCGCGGGCGGCACGACGAGTTTTCCATCGGCTTTGAAAATGTCGAACTTGCCGAACTCCGCGCTGTCCTGGCTGTCCTTGGTGCGATTGTTCGCGACATACAACGCCAGTGTACCATCACCGCTGATGTCCGCCAGAGTCATGGTCAACGCGGCGGATTGGCTGCGCGTGCCGACGAACTCGGTCGCATCGGCAAACGTCCCGTTGCCTTTGTTGGTGAAACAAAAAACACCTCCGCCCGTCGTGCTGACGAGCAGATCGAGCCAGCCATCGCCATTGATGTCCGCAAACACCGCGCCGCGACAAATCTGATTTGTGCAGACGATGCCTGAACCTTGCGTGATATCCTTGAATTTCAGTCCACCAAGATTTTTGTAGAGCACGTTGTGTCCGTCGAGGCTGCAAAAGAAAATGTCCGGCAGGCCATCATTGTCAATATCGCCAATGGCCACGCCCGAACCGTTAGCCAGCACACGATTGGCGGCGATGGCGCGCTCGTCCATCGGGTTGGTGAACGTGATCCCGGTCTGATCGGGCGGCAACAATGTGAAGCCAGGCTGGCCGGTCGGCGGCACGGGGAGTTCCGCCCATCGAAAACCGTTTTCAACATGCCAGGCCAACTCACCCGCGCACGTCAGCCGTCCCAGTGCTGCCGCAAGCGCGACAACGATCAACGACAAAATTCTCATTAAATTCAGGGTGCTATAAATTAATTGGTGACCGACTTTTTTTCAAACCGCTCGCCCACTCACTCGCCGGCATTTCTTCACACGAATGTCCCGCTCAAATTTTTTACCGTCGGCGAAATGGTTCGCGCGAACTTAATGGGTTCGGCGTAAAACAGAAGAAAAAAGCGCGCGGTTCACCGTGGGAGGTTTCTTGTTGACTTCACTTAACCTTCGCGGCGTATGCTTTTTGAACCAATGTTCATGCGTTCACGTTTGCCACGACCGGTCGGGATCAGACCCCTTCGATGAAACAACCCTCGCGCAAATTCTGTCTCGTCCTCGCGATGTCGCTAGGTTGGTGGGCAGCATCCACCGCCGCCAGCGAACTTCAATGGCACACCGAGAATGGTTTCCGCTGGGCCGATCTTCCGGGAGCATCAAACGAGACTGCCGGTTTTACACGCCTGACTCCAAATGAGACCGGAATCTATTTCACCAACGCGACGAGCGATCTGGAAATCGCCCGGAACCGCATCTTGGCGGATGGCTCGGGCGTCGCCATTGGAGATTTTGACAATGACGGCCTGCCGGACATTTTCTTTTGTGCGCTCAACGGACATTGTGCCCTCTACAAAAACCTCGGCAGTTACAAGTTCAAGGACGTCACGGCCACGTCGGGGATTGTTTGCAGGAATTATATCTGTCGCGGCGCGGTCTTCGCGGACATCAATGGCGACGGTTGGCTCGATCTGCTCGTCAGCACGACCGGTCACGGCGTCCTGGTCTTCACCAATAAACACGATGGCACATTCGCCGATGTCAGCCGCTCGGCCGGACTGATTTCCGAGTATGGTGCCACCACAATCGCGCTGGCGGATGTGGATGGCAACGGCACGCTGGATGTTTATGTGACCAATCGCAAGAAGCAGAGTTTCCGCGACCGGGCCGACGTCCAGGTTCAAATGGTGGATGGGAAAATTTCCATTCCGCCGGCACTGCAGAGCGAGCTGACGCTCTCCGCCCACGGTGTCGTTCTTGAATATGGCGATCCCGACCAGCTTTATTTGAATGACGGTCGCGGAAATTTCACGCCGCTCTCCTGGACCAACGGCGCGTTCCTTGACGCGCAGGGAAAAGCGCTGGACGATGCGCCGCGCGATTGGGGTTTGACGGCAACGTTTCGTGATGTGAACGGCGATGGCGCTCCCGATTTATACGTGTGCAATGATTTCTGGTCGCCCGACCGTTTTTGGATCAATGACGGGCACGGGCATTTTCGCGTGGCACCCGATGTCGCGTTACGCCACACCAGCGCCAGTTCGATGGGGGTGGATTTCGCCGACCTGGATCACGACGGCAACGTGGATTTTTTCGTCGTGGACATGTTGAGCCGGAACTGGAGTTGGCGGAAACGGCAGAAGCCGGGCTTGAACGCGGACTTGCTGGCGGCGGGCGATACCAGCGACCGCCCGCAAGTGATCCGCAACACGCTCTTTCATAATCGCGGCGATGGCACGTTCGCGGAGATCGCCGGTCTGGCCGGGATCGCCGCCTCCGAGTGGTCGTGGCAGCCGGTTTTTCTGGACGTGGATTTGGACGGATGGGACGACCTCCTGGTGATCACCGGTTTTCATCGCGATATTCAAGACCGGGACATGATTGAAAAATATCAGACGCTTCAGCGCGCGAACCGTTTTTTACCTCCTAAGCTTGGATTTGACGGCAAGCCCGTGCCACGCTCGCGGCAGGAGCTGATCACTGATGGGAATTTTACAATTTATTCCATGGAAAACCCGCTCAAAACTCCGGTGGTGGCTTACCGAAATTTGGGCGGGCTGAAATTCAGCGAGACCGGTCCGGCGTGGGGATTGGATACGCCCGCCATCCGCACGGGCATTGCGCTGGGTGATCTCGAGGGCAACGGCAATCTGGATTTTGTGGTGAACACCTTTCGTGGCCCGGCGGAAATTTATCGCCACCATGTTTCTGCGCCGCGCGTGGCCGTGCGCCTGAAAGGGCTGGCTCCAAACACCCAGGGCATCGGCGCGAAAATTAAATTGCTCAATGGTGCCGTGCCCATGCAGAACGCCGAGGTCATCAGCGGCGGATATTATCTTTCCGGCTCCGAACCCTTGCGCGTTTTCGCCGCCGGTCGAAACACGAACATGACGCTCGAAATCACCTGGCGCAGCGGAAAAATCAGCACCCTCCACAACGTCAAGCCCAACCGCGAATATGAAATTGCCGAAGCCGAAGCAACTCCGGCGGTGCCGTTGGCGCTGGTGGAAAAAACTCAACCGCTTTTCAAGGACATCAGCCCTTCGATTCACCACCAGCATCATGAAGAATCCTTCAACGACTACGAACGCCAGCCGCTTCTGCCCTATCAACTCAGCCAAGACGGACCGGGCGTGGCGTGGGCCGACCTTGATGGCAGTGGGCGAGACACACTCATCATCGGCTCCGGTCGCGGCGGACGGCTGGAAACATTTCTGTTTGATGGCAGCGGCAAGTTCATTAACACAAAGTCCACCTTCACGGATGTAGATGATTTGACGGGCATTGCCGGCTGGATTCAACCCGACGGGAAACGCGTGCTGCTTGCCGGTCAGGCGAATTATGAAACGACGACCAACCCATTGTCCGCACTGGTTTTTGCGCGCGAATCAGAAAGCCTCAACAAGGTGAATCAATTCCCGCCAACCCCCACCAGCACCGGGCCGGTGGCGGTGGCGGACATATATGGGGAGGGACATCTGGACGTGTTTGTGGGTGGCCGCGTGCTGCCCGGCCGTTATCCCGAACCGACCGATTCCAAAATTTATCGCAATGACGGCCAGCGA
>JANYDP010000437.1 GCA_025363535.1 Verrucomicrobiota bacterium
GACGAAGCTTCAGAACCCCCCGAGGTGCCCGCCAAGTCGGTGGAGCGCCTGTTTCCATTTGTCGTCAAATCGCGTGGGCTGATCATCGGCCGCGAGACGCTGGCGCGCAGCAAGAACAAGCTCCATTTCGTTTTGATCACCACTGACATCTCGGAGACGAGCCGGACGGAAGTCTTGAAGGACTACACCCATTACCCGGTGGTGCAGCATTACCTGGCGGCGGATTTGGAAAAGTTTTTTGGCATCCGTGGCGCGAAGGTGGTTGGGTTCGCCAAGTCCGGTCTCGCCCAATCCATCTACGCCGAATTGAAGGCGCACCGCATCAACCAGCCGCTGAATCCCAACCAACCCGCGAAGCCCGCGACTCCGGCGACTCCACCGGCGGAGGTTTGATTTACGGTTCGGCTGGAATTCTTCGCGCCGGAGCGGTTTTGAAATTGGCTAAAAATGGCTGAAAACTTCTGTTCGACAAAGCCCGGATGAATTTCTAGTCTGCCCCCACGTCACCTTCCGAAACGGCGCGTCCGCCGCTCATTCGTGGTTGCGTGACCAACCAACAAAAAGAGAAAGAAATCAAATGCCCTACATCATGATCAGCCACAAAGTCGCCGACTACGCAAAATGGAAACGCGCCGTCAAGTCGTTTGCGAAGTTTCGCAAAGCGTCCGGTGAAAAATGCTTTTGCGTCGCCCGCAGCAGCAAGAATCTAAACGATCTGCTGGTCTGGTGCGAGTGGGACAACTCCGCCCGGATGAAGAAGTTCACGAAGTCGCGGGAGCTGCGCGCGGCGATGAAAGCGGCGGGCGTCACCAGCAAGCCGGCGATTTCCTTTTACAGCAAGATGGAAGATCTGAGCACGGGTTAGGACGCGCAGTTTGGAAATCTGTTGTTCCCTTTTGGGCGGCGGGCAACTATAAAACCCGCGATGTCATTCAAAGATTTTCCTGACCAGCAGCAGGGCGTCGAGTTGTTGCAGCGTTCGCTGGAGCGCGGACGGCTCGCCCACGGCTATCTGTTCACCGGAAATTATATTGATGAACTCGAAGCCATCGCTCGCACGCTGGCCCAGACGCTGAACTGTCATCAACCGGTCCAGGCGGACGGCGTGGCGATTGATGCGTGCGGCACCTGCCTGAACTGCCGGAAAGTCGCCGACGCCAACCACGCCGACGTGCAATGGGTGCGGCCCGAATCCAAGTCCCGCATCATCTCGGTGGATCAAATCCGCGACCTGATGCAGACCATCTACCTCAAGCCGACCGAGGCGGAATACAAGGTGGCGGTGATCGTCGGTGCGGACCGGTTGAACGTGCAGGCGGCGAATGCCTTTTTGAAAACGCTGGAGGAGCCGCCTGCGAAATCGGTTTTGATTTTGCTGACCACCGAGCCGTCGCGGATTCTGGAGACTATCCTTTCGCGCTGCCTGCGGTTGAACTTCGGCGGCGACGGGCCGCGTCCGCTGGCCGCCGCCGAGATGGACTGGTTGAAACAGTTCAGCGACATGGCGGCGACGGAGCAGAAAAGTTTGATCAGCCGCTACCGTTTGCTGGATGTGCTGCTGCAAAAAACCACGGCGATGAAAACCGCCATCGAGGAAAGCCTGACGGCGCGCTCGCCGTTGCAGCGCTACGACGACGCGGAAAAAGATCTGCGCGACAAGTGGGAGGATGAACTCGCGGCGGCCATCGAGGCGGAATACCGGCGGCAGCGCGCGGACTTGCTGGCCATCGTCCAACGCTGGTTGCGCGATGTGTGGCTGCAAACGTTGGGCGAAAGCGGAAAGCGGAAAGCGGAAAGCGGAAATGAAGTTTGCACAGACGGGTTGCTGAACTTTCCCGAACTGACCAGCGCCGGGGCGGTGGCCCGGCGCGTGAAATCGGCGCAGGCGATGGAAAATTTGCAGATCATCGAAGCCACGCAACGGCTGCTGCACACCAACGTCCAGGAAGCACTCGCGTTGGAAGTGGGTTTGTTGAAACTGCATCTCTGATCTGCAAATCTTGTGGCTGCTCGAAAGAACAGAAAGGAAAAGTCCCGGGCGGGGAACATTGAACATCGAACATCGAACACTGAACGTCGGACGGCCGAAGGCTCCGCCATTGGAAGTTCGATGTTCGATGTTCGATGTTCGATGTTTCCGCTGTTGTTCGGCTTGTTTCTCGGCCTGGCCATTTTGAAATTTGGCAACCCGGTGATCCTCGACGCCAACGTTTCTGCGCCGCGCGATTTCGCCGAGACGTGGGGAGAAGCCTGGCCGCCGCACTGGGCGTTTTGGTTTTTGGTGCCACTGACTTTGGTCGGCGTTGCGCTTGCCTTGGCCGGGCAACCGCGCTGGTCCGGCTCGCGGTGGTTATGGATTTTGCCACTGGCTTGGTTTGGCTGGCAGCTCGCGGCCGCGCCGCAGACGGTGGACGGCACCCTGACGACGCTGACGCTGCTGCATTTTGGCGGATGTGTAGCGTGCTATTTTTTGGGCGCGTGGTTGCTGGGTGAGCGGCGGCGATTTCATTTTGTGCTGATCGGATTGCTGGTGGCGTTCGTGATTTGTCTGGTGCGCGCGACGGAGCAAAAGCTGTTCGAGTTTCCGCAAGGACGGCAAATGCTGGTGGACGGCGAGCAGGCGGGCTGGACGAATTTTGCGCCGGAAGTTTTCGCGCGGTTGAAAACGGAGGGCATGATCATCATGACCAATGGTGTGGACATTGCGAATCCGCTGCTGCTGGCGAAGTTTGAGAAGGGCCGTGTTCACGGCACGATGGTTTATCCGAACGCACTCGCCGGCGTGGTGTTGCTGCTGTGGCCGGTCACGTTCGCGCTGGCGGTCACGGGCACGCGGCGGTTCCGAAAATTCACGCGCGTTGCGGCGATTGCACTGACGCTCTTTCTCGGACTCGGGAGTTTGTTCTGGACCGGCTCCAAGTCCGGCTGGCTGATCAGCGTGCTGCTCGCGGCAGTGTGCTTGTTCCGGCTCAACTGGCCGGGACGTTGGAAATGGGGCACGTTATTTTTTCTCGTGGTTGCCAGCCTGACAGTTTTCGGCGTGCGGTTTCAAAAATACTTTGCCAGCGGCGCCACCAGTGTCAGCGCGCGGTTTGATTACTGGCACGCGGCGGTGCAAAACACGCGCGAGCAACCGCTGTTCGGTTCCGGGCCGGGAACTTTTCAAAGGCCGTACGCACGGTTGAAACGGCCCGAATCTGAAATGGCGCGGTTGACGCACAACGACTACCTCGAACAATTTTCTGATTCAGGAATCGTCGGCGGGCTTTGTTACGCGGCGTGGGTGGGGTTGTTGTTGTGGACGTTGCTGCGGCGAATCTGGCGCACGGGCGAGGTGGTTTTTTTTGCAGCCGTCTTGGGACTGCTGGGTTGGTTTCTTCAAGGAGCAAGCGAATTCGGCTTGTACGTTCCCGCGCTGGCGTGGACGGCGTTTGCCTTGGGCGGGGCGCTGTTGAAACTCACCGCTGAGTTGAAGGACTGTCCCGGAGCTGCCAGGTGAGTCTGACGCGCCCTACCTGCCTCAAACTCCCCGCGCATCAAACGGCTTTACTCGTCGCCGGTTCTTCCGAACAATTCACCGATGCTGATCAACCGTCGAACCTGCGCTGCCGTCCTGCTGTTGCTGGGCGCGCTGGTTGCCAGCCGGGCGGCGGAGCCGGGCGGAATAATCCCGGCGGCGACGCCGTTCATCGTGGACAAATGGGAGTCCGGGCCGGGCGATCAAAAACTGCCGCAAAGCTCCGTCATCGCCATCACGCAGACGCGCGACGGCTATCTCTGGCTGGGGACGTTGAACGGTCTGGTGCGGTTTGACGGCATCCGGTTCACGGTTTTCAACAACGCCAACCTGCCGGGTTTGGAGTGCAACGGCATCGAGCATCTTTTCGAGGACAGCCGGACGAATCTGTGGATTGGCACGGATCCGGGCGGCGTGGTGTTGATCAAGGCGGACGGCACGTTTCAAAAGTTGGAGGTTGGGCGTGACGGTTATGAAAAGCGGCTAGTGTCCGTGTGTGAAGATGCCACCGGCGCGGTGTGGCTCTACACGGCGGATGGAAAATTGACGCGTTACCAAAATGGCCGCGCCGATACCTGGCCGCTCGGGGGCGAAATGTTTTCCAGCTCCAAATCCGTGATCTGCGAGCCGCAGGGAATGGTCTGGCTGGGCGATTGGTGGGGACACGCGGCGATCAATCCCAGCGCTTCGTTCTCGGCCGGCATGGCACCGTTTCAGCAGGCGGAAATCGTCCGCGCCGGGCGTCCGGATTTTTTGCTGGCGAGCCGGCGTGGTGGTTACTGGCGGCTGGCGGAGGGGCGGATTGAAAAATGGCGCGGGCGGACCAAGAAAAACGATTTTGCCGCATACGCGTGGAATTCCAAGACGTTGGTGACTTCCGCCTGCGAAGACGGGCAGGGGAATCTGATCGTCGGCACGCAGGGCGAAGGGGTTTTTTGGTACGACGCAACCGGACAGGCCACGCAGATTTCCACCGCTCAAGGACTGGCACAAAATGCCCGAGGCATCGTGCTGTCGCTCTGCCTGGATCGCGAAGGGAATCTCTGGGTCGGCACGGATGGCGGCGGCTTGAACCGGGTGAAGCGAAAAGTGTTCGACGTGCTGGAGGAATCAAAAAACTGGACGATCAAATCCGTGGCCGAAGACGCGCAAGGGCGTTTGTGGATCGGGACGTTTGGCCACGGACTGAAATATCTCCAGCACGGCGCGGTTCAGCCAATGGGTGCGGCGCAAGGGTTGACAAATCTGCTGGTGCGCAGCGTGGTGGTGGATCGGGCGCAGAATGTTTTCTTCGGCGCGGTGGGCTACGGCTTGTTCAAAGTCGCGGACGATTTGTTTCTGCAGTATACGAACGCCGAAAATGCGAATCCGTTTGTCGCCGCGAGTTTCGAGGATGGCAGTGGCCGGCTCTGGTTCGGCACGCAGGGCGGACTGGTGTGCAAAGACAAAACCGGCTGGAAAAAATTCACGACGCGCGACGGTTTGTCGAAAGATTCGGTGCGCGCACTCGCCGAGGATGCCGAGGGGAATCTGTGGATCGGCACGGAGGGCGGCGGCTTGAATCGCCTGAGCCACGGGCAGTTCACAGCTTTTCATCAAGCCGACGGATTGCCCGGCGAGACGATTACCGCGCTTTTCTTCGACCGTGATGGTGTGCTTTGGATCGGCACGGACGGCGCAGGCCTCGGCCGTTGGGAGCGCGGGAAATTCATCACCTACGCCACCGGCAACGGCCTGCTCAGTGACAGCATCGGCTACCTGATGGAAGACACGCGAAGCAATTTGTGGATGGGTTCCTACGTCGGCCTGATGCGGGTGTCCAAAGAATCGCTGAACGATTTCGCCGCCAAGAAAAACAGCTTCATCGCCTGCCGCGCGTTTGGCGAAAGCGATGGCTTGCTGACGAGTGAATGCACGCAGGGTTCGCAACCCGCCGCCTGCCAGACGCACGATGGGCGGTTGTGGTTTCCCACGACGAAAGGTCTGGTGTCGGTGAATCCGCTGGATCTGACGCGCAACACCAATCCGCCGCCGGTCATCATCGAGTCGGTGCTGGTGGAATCGCAGCCGCAGATCACCAACGCGTTTGGCGCGCGGCTGCAAAGCATTACGATTCCACCGGGTCGCGAGCGATTGGGGATTCAATACACGAGCCTGAATTTTACCGCGCCGGAAAACGTGCGCTTCAAATACTGGCTCGAAGGTCACGAGTCGCATTGGTTCGAGGCCGGCCACCGGCGCGACGCCGAGTATCTCAAACTGCCGCCGAAGAATTACGTCTTCCATGTCATCGCCTACAACGAGGACGGCGTCGCCAGCCAGACCGAGGCAACGCTGGTGGTCGTGGTGCTTCCGGCCTTCTGGCAGAAAACGTCCTTTCGCATTCTGGCGGGCGTCGGCCTGCTCGGCGTCATCGCCGGGCTAATTTATTATTTCGCGACGCAAAAATTGCAGCGCGAACTCGCGGTTCTCAAGCAGCGCGAGGAGCTGGAGCGCGAACGCGCCCGCATCGCCC
>JANYDP010000498.1 GCA_025363535.1 Verrucomicrobiota bacterium
CCCTCCATGAAAAGTTCCATCATGAGTTTCTTCCTGCTGACGACCGCCGTGGGCAATCTGCTCATTGTCACCATCACCAAGCTCGGCAGCGGCCACGGCGACGAAAGCGTTTCCTCGGGGCGATTCTTTTTCTACGCCGCGATGATGGCCGTGGTCGGCCTGCTGTTTATCATCATCGCCGCGCGCTACCGCTACCGGGACGAGGTGTTGGTTGCGAAAAAATAAATTGTGCCCGGGCCGCGCGGTTTATTTCCACCACGGACAACGCACCCAGCGGCCTGGTTCAATTTCCACCAACTCGGGAATCGTCTGCGAACATTGGGGTTTAACCAGCGGACAACGCGGCGCAAAGCGGCAGCCGGGCGGAAAATTTCCGATGCGCGGGACGTTGCCGGGAATCGCCGTGAGCCGCTGCGCCCCGCCAGAAAGTTTCGGCACCGAATTCATCAGCGCCCGGGTGTACGGATGCAGCGGACGGCGCAGCAGTTCGCGCGCGGGCGCGAGTTCGACGATCTGCCCGGCATACATCACCGCCACACGGTCGGCCAGATCGCCCACGATGCCGAGGTTGTGGGTGATGAGCAGCATCGCCATGCCGAGCCGTTGTTTGAGATCCCGCAGCAGATCCAGAATCTGCGCCTGGATGGTCACGTCGAGCGCGGTCGTGGGTTCGTCGGCGATGAGCAGTTGGGGTTCACTCGCCAGTGCCATCGCAATCATGACGCGTTGCTGCATGCCGCCGGACATTTCAAAGGGATAATTTTTCAGGCGCGCTTCCGGTGCGGGAATCCCCACCAGTTTCAACAGGCGGACGGCTTCGATCTCCGTCGCCTTCTTCGGCTGATGCAGTTGCAATGATTCCTTGATTTGTTGGCCGACGCGCATGACCGGATTAAGCGCCGCGCCCGGCTCCTGAAAAACGTAACCCACCACGCCGCCCCGGATTTTTTGCAGTTCGCCGGGCGACAGCTTGAGCACGTCGCGGCCATCCACAAAAATTTCTCCATTGACGTAGCGCGCCGGCGGCGTGGGCACAAGGCGGGCGATGGACTGGGCGGTCACGCTCTTGCCGCAGCCACTTTCGCCGACGAGCGCAACGGTTTCCCCGGCGTTGATGGTGAGCGACAGTCCATCCACCGCGCGCAGACCGGTCCCGTTGGCCAGGAAGTCCAACTTCAGGTTTCTTATTTCGAGCAGTGGCATTTATTTCGGCGCGGAATCAGCGGGTGGCCTCGTTCCGGTGAAGGGATTTTTTGGGGGCGCAGTTGCCAGCTCCAGCCGCGGCGCGAACAGTGGAGCCGCGCACAAATAAATCCAGCCGATGAGCAGGTGCGCCGCGAACGCCGCCGCCAGTTGCACCAGATCCAGCGCGCCCAGGCCGTAGAAAAAAATTGCCGTCGTCAGCAGCAGCGCGCCGGGCATCAACGCCGCGCCGGCGAGTTTGCCGCTCGCGGACAGGTTGAGGTTGCGGTTCGCAAAAAATCCCACGAGCCAGACGGGCAGAAAATAAACCATCGTCAGCAAGGCCCAGCTCAGCATCAGTCCCGCGACGGTGGCACCGAAGGCCAGCCACAAAACGGGCGGCTGCCACGCGCCCCACTTGGGTTCGAGATCAAGGCGGTTGAAAACAAAACTGCGGTCGGCGGGATATTCGATCCGGGAATAACCGAGCAGCGACAGCAAATAAATATCGTGCCGGCCAAATTCCACCTGCACCTGCGCCGGCGAACGCACCTGGCCGGCGTGTTCCAAATCCACGACGAAGGCGAGGAAGCGGTTTTCGGCGAGGAGTTGCGGCGCGGTGATGGGGCCGTTCAATTTTCCGTCACGAATTTCACCCTGGGCCGGCAGTTCACGGATCGCCGCGCCGACGACGGGGAACGATGCCGTTTTCAAAAACCAGACGATGGTGGTGGCAGCGAGCAGCGCGACGAGCAACTGCACCAGCCACAGCCGCCCCCACGACGCGCCGCCGAACGCCGCCACGCCGGGCGGAGTCAACGGCTCCCAGGCAAAAGGCTTCGATGGGCTTGGCTCATTCACTCCCTGAGAATTAGCGGACGGGCAAGAGAATGGAAGATAGAAGATGGAGGATTGAAAATGGAAACCGCCACTGACGGCTGCCCGCCTCAATCTTCTTTCCGCCATCCTCGCCGTCAAACTAGGCGGGCAATTCGCCGGGCGGCACGGGCTGCTGCGGCTGGTTCGGCATCGGCGCGAGGATGACCGGCACCGGATAGCGCAGCTTCATCACATCGTCCACCAGCACTTCGATGTAGTAGGTGCCGGCCACTTTGAATTCCACCTGGGCGAACAGGGTGACGTTGGTCGCGTGATGATTCGGCTCCTGCAAACCGAACTTCACCTCGCCCTTGCGCAGGACGGTGGTCTGGTCGGGCGCGATGAGCCGGACGCCTTCGGTGAACTGGCCGACGCCGGCGGTCCAGCGGTTGAACACGCTCAGCTTGAACGCGACAACCGGCAGTTGCGGCACGCGGATGAAGCCGATCACGCCGATCAAAAATAAATTGCCGGTGACTTCCTGGCGGATTTCCTCGCACAGGAGCGAGCATTGGAGGTCAGGGAGGATGCGGGTGGGTTGCATAATTTTTTAGTTCGTTAATTTAATTCAATTTCGTTGAGTGAAGCGTGAAAAAATTGGCGTGGTCATGTCGGTGTTCACGTCTCACGCATTACGTTTCACATCCGCTCCGCCGCCCGCACGGTGTTTTGCAGCAGCATGGCTATCGTCATCGGCCCGACACCGCCGGGGTTCGGGGTGATTTTTCCCGCAATGGGCTGGATGTTTTTGAAATCCACATCGCCCACCAGACGGTAGCCATTCTTCGCCGTCGGATCGCTCACGCGATTTACCCCCACGTCAATGACGACCGCGCCGGGCTTCACCATGTCGGCTTTGACAAATTCCGCCACGCCCATCGCCGCGATCAAAATGTCCGCGCGCTGGCAGTGGGCCTTGATGTCGCGCGTTCCAGAATGGCAAATGGTGACGGTGGAATTCGCAGCGCGACCTTTCTGGCAGAGCATCGCGGCCATTGGTTTGCCGACGATGTTGCCGCGCCCGAGCACGACGACTTCCGCGCCGCTGGTGTTCACTTGCGAACGGGCGAGGAGTTCCATGACGCCCGCCGGGGTGCAGGGATGAAAACCGGTCGGATCGCCGAGCATCAACTTGCCGACGTTGACCGGATGAAAACCATCCACGTCCTTGTCCGCCCAGACGGAGGAATAAATGACCGCCTCGCGGATTTGCTTCGGGAGCGGTGCCTGCACGAGAATGCCATGCAGGCGCTCGTCGGAATTTAATTTCGCCAGCAAGGCCAGCAGTTCCGCTTCGGAAGTGTTTTCGGGAAGGATGCGCGTCTCGGAAAAAATCCCCAGATCGGCGCAGGCTTTTTCTTTCCGTCCGACATAGACTTTCGACGCGGGGTCTTCGCCGACGCGCACGAAAGCAAGGCCGGGGTGAACCCCGCGCGCTTTCAAAGCGGCCACGCGAACGGCCAGCTCATTTTGGATCTGCGCCGCGATGGCCCGGCCGTCAATGAGATTGCCGGCGGACATTACTGCAACACTTGAATCTTTTGGATCGTGATGACGGGGGTAAATTTCCAGCGTTCGTCCAAGCCTTCTTCACCGGTCACGATGATATGCAGACCTTTGTAGCGGTTGAGATCCAGGTTGGTGGAGGTGGTGTAGAGATAGTTGATCAGGCGGCGGTTTTCCGGGTTGACCAATTCAAACTTGGTCGGGGATTGAATGCTGGTGTTGCCGCGAACAATGCCCTCATGCTGCACGATGCGCGGGGGCAGCGGCGCGTCTTCCACCGGCGGCGGCGCGAGCGAAACCGTGCTGTGCATGGCGGCGGCGAGTTCGTTGGAAATGATTTCCGAAGTTCTGCTGGTGGGCGGAACTTCCGTCGTGGCGGCGGCGACAACCGGAGCCTCGGTCACGGTGGTGGGCGTGGCTGGCGGTGTGGCCGCAACCGTCGGAGCTCCGAGTCCGGCGGCGGCGAGCGCGGCACCGTCCTGGCTGAGATATTGCGCGGCGACAAAGGCGTACGCCCCGGCCGGCGGCGCGATCTTGGTCCACTCGCCCTTGGTTTCAATCTCCGTGACCGCATCGCCCTTGGCGAGTGTTCCGAGGACGCCGTAATTTTCACCGGGGCCGCCGCGCAGGTTTAATTTTTTCGGGGCTACGGTTTTGGTGGCCGCCTCAATGAAGGCGGTCTTGATCCACGCCTGGGCCGTGGCGGGCAGCGCGATCTTCGCCCACGCGGAGGGCTCTTCCGGGCCGGAATGTTTCAGTTTGATTTCTTCCAGGACGGTGACGGGTTCGCCGTTGGTGAGCTTGGTCAGCACTTCGCCGCTCAAGCCGGGGCGGGTGCGGACGTTGACGTGCTGAGCGACGACGACGGACGGGCCGGCGACCAGCGGCAGGGATTTGAATTCTGGCGCGGACGGCTTTTTGGCCGCTGCTTTTGCCGCCGGTTTAACCGCCGGTTTTTTTGCGGCCGGCTTGACTGCTGTTTTTTTCTTGGCGGCCTTGGCCGGTTTGGCCGCCGGCGCATTGGTGGCTTCGGACAGCATCATCGGTGCGTCCAGCGGGAGCGGCGGGGGCACGTTAGTGGTGGTTTGCGCAAACACATTTGCCGAAACCACCGTGGCCAGGAACAGACTCAATTTCATTTTCATAATCGTCATCCAAGTAAAGATTTTATCTCCGGTTCTGTCAATGTCCGCCATTTGCCGGGCTTCAATTCGCCGAGCCGGACTTTCCCGATCTGCAGGCGTTGCAATCGCTTCACGGTCATGCCTTCCGATTCAAACAACCGCCGGACTTCGCGGTTTTTGCCTTCCGTCAATTCCAGTTCCGCCACGCTGCGCACTTTGCCGGAGGAGAGCAGATGCGCTTTTTCGGCTTTGAGCTTTTCGCCGTCGTGATAAATACCACGCGTGAACTTATACAACGTCTCCGCTTCCACCCGGCCGTCCACCGTGACGAGGTAGCGCTTGCGCACGAGGTAGCGCGGATGCGTCAAGCGCAGGGCGAAGTCGCCGTCATTCGTCAGGAAAATCAATCCCTCGGTCTCGTAATCCAAACGGCCCACCGAATTCAAATTGTCCCATTCCTTGGGCAGCAGTTCGTAAATCGTCGGACGGTCAAACTCATCCTTCTTGGAGCAGACGCAGCCGCGCGGCTTGTGGAGGGCGAGGTAAAGTTTCCGCTTGGCGCGAACGGCCTTACCATCCACGGCGACGTGGTCGTGCAGCGGATCCACCTTTACGCCGAGCTGGCGGATGGGTTCGCCGTTCACCGTGACGCGGCCGGCCAGAATGATCTGCTCGCCCGCGCGCCGTGAAGCAACGCCGGCGTCCGCCAGGTATTTTTGGAGACGAACCACGAAGGGAAAATGTAGAAGGAAGAAATAAGAATGCAGAAATGAAAAGCAGCAGAAGCGCCCGCGCCTTCCGCATTCTTCATTCGGCACTCTTCCTTCGCTCAGGCTTCTGGCTTGGTCTTGCGGAGGCCGGTGATGCGGTCGCCGTCTTTCCACTGGCCGCGTTTCTTGAGCAGTTCGGTGCGTTCAAAACGCTTGAGGACATTCCGTTTCCCGCCCAACATGGCGGCGGCGCGCAGACTGTTATGCTGTGACATAAATCAAATTCCGTGTTTTTTCGGTTGTTGTTTCCCGCCCCGAGAAGAAGCGGACGGTGTTTGTATCATGGCCGGGAACAAAATGCCAATGGTTAATTTGACCGACTTCGCGCTTGACCGCAGGGGGAACCACAAGCAGCCTGCCTGCGCGGAACCGGAACGGCCCCGCAGAAAAGAGAGTTTCAAATGCCAAAACAAAAAACTACGAAGCAGAAAATCACCTTCTCCCTCACGGCCTCCACCGCTAAAACCGTACAATTGGCGGGCGACTTCACCGGCTGGGCACAATCACCAGTGGCCATGAAAAAACTCAAAAGCGGCGTGTGGCGGGCGGCGGTGAGCATGGCGCCCGGACGCTACGAGTACCGCTTTTTGGTGGACGGCCAGTGGGCGGACGATCCCGGTTGCAGCCTCAGACAGTCCAATCAATTCGGCGGCGAGAACTGCGTTTGTGTGGTGGGCTGAACTCCGGCCGGCCGGGCAAAGATTGTTGCCGTCACCCCGAAAAAACATTGCTTTGCCGATTCCCTTCTGGCTTCATGTGGCGCGTTTAATTACGTCGCGGCACACGCTCTTGACGGGACAAAATTCCCTTCAATTTTTTGCGGCCAAAGTCGAGCCATGAAGCGAAGCCGGATGCACATTTTTTATGCGGGCCGGGTGCAGGGCGTGGGTTTCCGCTACACCGTCAAGCGGGTCACGGCCGGCTTTGACGTCGTCGGCACGGTGCGCAATCTGCCCGACGGCCGGGTGGAACTGGTCGCGGAAGGCGGCGAGACCGAGTTGAAAGACTTTCAGTTGGCGATCCGCGATGCGGGATTGGAACATTTTATTCAGGGTGAAGATGTGAGCTGGCGCGAGGCCACCGGTGAATTTCGCGGGTTTGAAATTGTGAAATAAATTGAAATGAAGTTTGCGATCATAGCGGACATCCACGGGAATCTCGAAGCCTTTCAAACGGTTTTGGAGGACATCAAGGCGCAGAAATGTACGCATTACGCCTGCCTCGGCGACGTGGTCGGCTACAACGCCAATCCCAAGGAATGCCTCGACATCGTCCGGGCGATGAACATCCCCACGGTCAAAGGCAATCACGACGAGTATTGCTCTGGCGACAATGCGCTCGAAGGTTTCAACCCCGCCGCCGCCGCCGCCGTCACCTGGACGCGCCAACAACTCACCGACGATGACCGCGCGTGGCTGCGCGATCTGAAGTACATGCGGATGGTCACCAGCTTCACCATTGTCCACGCCACGCTTGACGCGCCGCAGCGCTGGGGTTATGTGTTCGACAAACTCGCCGCTGCCGCCAGCTTCACCTACCAGAACACCTCGGTCTGTTTCTTTGGCCACACGCATGTTCCCGTCGCGTTCATGCGCGACACCATGGTGCGCGGCGGCACCTACTCGAAATTCAAAGTGGAACCAGGCAAGAAGTACTTTGTCAACGTCGGCGCGGTCGGCCAGCCTCGGGACAACAATCCCAAGGCCGGCTACGTCATCTATGACATGAACGACGCCACCATCGAACTGCGCCGCCTCGACTACGACATCCCCACCGCGCAGAAAAAAATCCTGGCCGCCGGCCTGCCCGAACGCCTGGCCGAACGGCTGGCGTACGGCCGCTGATTTTCCCAGAGCCAGCCCGGCCGACTTCGTTGGCGAACGATTTCCCATGAAGACCAGCCTGATCATCACCACTTTCAATTGGAAAGAGGCGCTGGATCTGACGCTCCGCAGCGTGGCCCGGCAGGTGGAACTTCCCGACGAAATCATCATTGCGGACGACGGTTCACGACCCGACACCGCCGAACTCATCCGCAGTTGGGCCACCCGACTGCCAGTTCCGCTCGTCCATGTATGGCAGGAAAAAGAAGGCTTCCGCGTCAGCCGCGCCCGCAATCTCGCCATCGCCGCGACGACCGGTCAGTATGTCCTGCTCGTTGATGGCGACTTGGTGTTGCACTCCCATTTCGTATTTGATCACAAACGTGCGGTCCGCCCGGGCCATTTCGTTCAAGGCGTACGCGCATTGACCGGGCCGGAGTTGTGTCAGCAAATGCTCGCTGAAGGCCGGTTGGATTTAAGTCTTTTCACCCAAGGCATCGAACGTCGGCGGCACTTGCTACGGATTCCGCTTTTGAGCATCCTCTGCGGTTGGCGCAGCTCCACCTGCGCTCGGAGAATCCGCAGTTGCAACCAAGGTTACTGGAAGGACGATCTCCTGCGCGTCAACGGCTTCAACGAACAAATGATCGGCTGGGGCCACGAAGATGTGGAAATTGCCCTCCGACTTTTCCATCTCGGCGGCCAACGCCGCAACCTCCGGTTCGGCGGGCTGACCATCCACCTGCATCATCCCAGCCGCATACCAACTGGCCACAACTCCAACCTGCCCATTCTGGAAGCCACCCGGGACAGCGACATCACTTGGTGCAAGATTGGACTGAATCAACATTTGACCGGGCCGCCACCACAACGGTGAAAACGGAAGTCATCATCTCCACTTACAACAATCCGGCCGCACTGGATTTTTGTTTGCACGGGCTGGCCGCGCAAAACTCGAATGACTTTCAGATGTGCATTGCCGATGACGGTTCCGGCCCGGAAACCCAAACGCTCGTGGAGAAGTGGCAGGAGATTTTTGGCCCCATCCGGCTGCGCCACGTGTGGCACCCGGACACGGGCTTTCAAAAAAATAAAATCCTCAACCAAGCCGTCCTGACTTCGACCGCCGACCATCTGATCTTTATTGATGGCGACAGCATGGCACGAAAAGATTTTGTCCAGACCCACCTTGCCCGCCGCCGCCCCGGCCGTTTTCTGACCGGCGGTTTGATCCGTCTGCCCGCAGGGGTTTCGCCCCGGCTCACGAATGCTTCCATTGCTTCAGGTGAAATTTTTTTCTTCGCCTGGCTCTGGCGGAATGGCGGCATCACCCGCCCGGGCAGCCTGATCAAACTCGCGTATCTGCCCCGGCCGCTGTCGCGGTTGTTGGACAAGATTTCCCTCGTCAAGCGGACGTGGAACGGTTGCAACAGCTCGGGTTGGCGTGCCGATATTCTGGCCGTGAACGGTTTTGACGAAACGATGAAATACGGCGGCGAAGACGTGGAACTGGGCGCGCGGTTGAACAACCTCGGCATCATTGGCGAACATGTCCGCTACAGTTCGCCGCTCCTGCACATCCATCACGAACGCGGTTACGTCCACGCGGAGGAACTCGCCCGCCATCGCAAGATGATTGCGGCAACGCGCCGCTTGAAAAAAACCTGGACGCCCGACGGCATCAGCAAATCTCCGGCGGATGCCAGCCCGGTGGCATGAACTTTTTTTTCGCATGACCACACTAGCAAGCCCGGGCGTCCACAGCCCACAACCGCCCGCTGCTCCCGCCGATGCCCGCGTGATCACCCCTTCCCTCGGCACGCGCTTCTCCGGCATCAACTCCGCGCTGCTCGCGGTCGGCCCCGAACTCGCCCGGCACATTCCCATCGTCGCGACGGGCTTCAAGCTGACGCCGGTCATGCCGTTGATCCGGCTGCGCACCGCGCTCCGCCTTTTCCGGCGCGGCCCGAAACGCATCTGGCACGCGCGGCGCAATGTGGAAATGGTTGCGGGCCTTTTTCTGCGCCATGTACTCCGCTATCCCTTGATCCTCGTTTGGACTTCGCACGCGCTCCGGCGACACACGCGGTTCACCCGTTTCTGCTATCACCGCATGGACGCAGTCATTGCCACGACGCGCAAGGCGGCCAATTTTCTGGACTGTCCCGCGCAAGTCGTCTATCTCGGCGTGGACTTGAAAGTCTATCATCCGCCGAAAAAAGGAGTCCGGGAAAGCGCCGGAAAAAATCTTCCGGGCAAAAGAAACCTCGGACTCTTCGGACGCGTCCGCGCCAGCAAGGGCACGGGCGATCTGGTCGCGGCCTTGATTGAATTGCTGCCGCGCTATCCCGACTGGGGTGCCGTCATCATTGGTCAAGCCACGGCGCAGGAACTCGCGTACGAACAAGGTTTGAAAAACCAGCTCGCCGCCGCCGGACTCTCCGAGCGCGTGCGCTTCGTGGGTTTTATTCCCGACCTGCGGGAGATTCCCGGCTGGTATCGCGCGCTCGATCTGGTCGTCTGCGCCTCGCGGGCGGAAGGTTTTGGTCTGCCGTGTCTCGAAGGCATGGCCAGCGGTTGTCCCGTCGTCGCGACGACCGCCGGTGCGTGGCCGGAAATTATCACCGAAGGCGAAGACGGCTGGCTGGCGCGCATCAACGATCCCGCCGATCTGGCGCGCGCGTTGGAAAAAGCCCTCGCTACGGACGACCAAACATTGGCGGAAATGGGCCGACGGGCGTGTGCGAAAGTGACGCGGGATTTCGCCATCGAACGCGAGGCGGCGGGTTTGCTCAAGGTTTACCGGATGTTGCTTGCTTCCTCTGACACCAGCCCAGCGGCGGCCCGGGCAGATTCGCCGGATCAACCGCCCGCTTGAACGATGGCTCAAAAATCAATCCATATTGCCTTGCGGTGCGGCCGGCTCGGGAACCGGCTGGTGCTGTTCGCGAACTTCATCGCGTTCTGCGAAGAGCACGGGCATCACCTTTCCAACGTCACGTTTCATTCCTATGCCGGGCTGTTTGAGACAACGAGTCACGACATTTACTGCCGTTATCCGGTGCCGGGCCGGCGCAGTGTGTTTGACGGCCTGCCCGGGGCCGCGACGTGCATCCGCAAGACGCGGATCTTTTATCAATTGCTCCGCACTGCCAGCCGCTTGAATGAAAAATTCCGCCCCTTCGGCCGCCGAATCGTCACGTTGCGCGAGTTCAAAGACCGCCCGGTCACATGGCTGGACGATCCGCTGATTCAGAATCAAATCGGCCCCGCCCGCATCGTCCTGGCTTACGACTGGCGATTCCGCGCGCCGGCCGCGATGAGAAAACACGCCGCGAAGATTCGCGCTTATTTTCGTCCGGTCGCGGCCATCGAACGGAGTGTCGGGGAAACGCTGGAACGCCTGCGCCAGCAGGCCGACATCGTCATCGGCGTACACATTCGCCGGGGAGATTATCGCACGTATGAAGGCGGAAAATACTTTTTTGAAATTCCCCGGTATGCGGCGTGGATGCGCGAACTGGCGGTGCAATTTCCCGGCCGGACGGCGGCCTTTTTCGTCTGTAGCGATGAGCCTCGGAACCGCGAAGAATTCGCCGGGCTGACCGTCGGGATCGGTGTCGGCCCGCCGATCAATGATCTGTACACCTTGGCCGGCTGTGATTTTGTGCTCGGGCCGTTGAGCACCTTTTCGCAATGGGCTTCATTTTACGGAAACGTTCCGCTGCTGCACCTGCGCGGCGCGGATGAACGTGTGGATGTGGATCGCTTCCAAGTCTCCTTTCTGGAAGAAATACCCTGAAGCCGGCCCGCTGAACCGCCAACATGAAAAAATTCCTGGTGATCAAAAGTTGCATCCCGACGGCGGGGCGCGGCGTGAACGGCCGGACGCTTTATGAGTTTCTCAAAACGTATGCCGGCCGCCGAGACGTCCAGTGCTGCGATGTGGATGACCTGGGGAGTGCCGCCAGCTTCAGCGCGGAGTATGTGTTTCTCGGTCTGCCGAGCAAAATCAGGGCGGGCCAGTTGGCGCGGCTGCGCTACCGCCATCTGGTGCTGTTCGATTTGACGGACGACCACCACTTGCTGTGGGATGAACGCGCGCAGGCGTTGTTGCGGAACGAAACAAAAACTTACCTGAAGGCCTGGTGCGATGAACGCTGGAATTACCCGCTGCACATGGGCGTCCTGCCGATCCGGCGTCACGGCCGATTGCGGGCGGCGATTGATCTGGAACGGCTGCGCCGCTGTTTGGGCGGAAAGGCGCGGCAAAGGAAGCATGATGTCATGTTTCTCGGCGGCCCCACCGGAACCCGTCCGCTGCCTGAAGCTCCGACCCAGGTCAGCAACCAGCGTGTGGAATGGATGCTGGAACTCAAACGGCAGGGTGCCCACCTGAAACTCTGGGGCGGAATGGTCAACCACAATGTTCACCCTGGCTTGGTAAAGCAATATGGCGACCTTTCCGAAATTTTCATTCAAAACAAACGAACCTCGTTTTGGAAATATTACCAGGCCATGCAACAAAGCGCGGTGGCGCTGACGCCGGAAGGCGTGGCCCCGTGGACGTACCGGCACTATGAAGCCATCTACGCCGGTGCGCTGGTGGTGACCAGTGATTTCCGCCGCATCCGCATGTTGGTGCCGCTGCCCGTTGACAACATGGTGCATGTGGAATCAGGGCAACCGCTCCTGCCCGCCGTGGAACGAGCGCTGGCCCTTCGCCGGGAACATCCTGAACTGCCCGAGGAAAACATCCGCTTCTTGGAACGTCACCTTCATCACGGCATGTATTCACGCAAGCGTCCGGAACTCTTCGAGCGTTTTCTGGCCCAGCTTCCTGGATACGCAGCCTGACCAGGAACGGAAGGGGTCTTGGATGTGTCAGCGTCGTCCGTCGTACCAAGTGTGGCAGGCGTCGCGATTTTGCAGGACTCGGCCGCCGGTGAAGATCAGCTTCAACAAAAACCACAGGTGTTCGCGTACCGAGTAGAGATGGATTTTCCGGGCCGAGGTCACGAGCGGATGCGCGTGCAGGATGGTGATTTTTTTGCCTTCGGTTTTTGCCAGGGCTTTCAGGCGTTTGCTCAGATCAATTTCCTCGGTCGCAAACAATTCGTTGCTGAACCCGTTGATTTTCCGAAACGCCCGCGTCTCGCAAAAAATAAAAGACCCGGCCACCCACTTGAATATCCGGCTGGTGCAATTCCACAACCACGTCACAAAGTTGACTGTCGGATAATGCCCATCCAGCTTCACCGTGGAACCGCCCGCCAGACAACTCCCGGATTCAATCTGCACCGCCACGTCCTCGAACAGTTCCTCGCCCGGATGCGAATCGGCATCCACAAATATCAGCCAGTCGCCCGTCGCGGCGGCTGCGCCGGAGTTGCGGGCGCGGCCGATCTGGTTGACCGGCTCGAACACGACTCTGGCACCGGCGGCCCGCGCGATTTCGGCCGTGCGGTCGGTGGAATTGTTGTCGCAGACAACGAGTTCGGTTTCCCACTGCCGGCGGGTGAACGGCGGCAGCGCGCGGCGGACGAGGGCCAGAGTTTCGCCCAGCAGCCGCTCCTCATTGAAGGCCGGGATGACCACGGAAATTCGCACGCGGCCAAGGTGGGGCTCTTCGATCTCGCCCACCGCGGCACGCTCTTTCTCGA
>JANYDP010000501.1 GCA_025363535.1 Verrucomicrobiota bacterium
GCGCTGCTCGCCGGCCTGCTGCCTGTTCGCGGGCAGGACGACGGCGTCATCACGCTGGATGATGTGATTCAAACCGCGCAGGATTTTGCCCGGGACAATCTGGACGAGGATGTTTTGAAATCCCTGCCGGAGCTGGATCAGCAGAAGGTGCGGGACTTTCTCGCGTTGATGCAGAAGGAACTTCGCGGTGAATACGTCGTGGATCTCGCGCAGTTGAAGGATGCCGCCCAACTCATCCTGCCGCTGCTCGAAAGCCGCGCGGAAACCCAGCCCTACGCCGCCTGGTTGAAAGCCCGCCTCGATTACCTCGCCACCGCGGATGAATGGCGTCGCCTCACGCCGTCGCCCCAGAACAAGCCGGGCGAGCCGCCGTTGCCCGCGCCCAATCCCCGGCCCCGGCAGGCGCGCGATCTCTGGATCAAAAGCTTTGCCCGCGTGCCCTTGCCCAAGGGAACCAATCCGTTGGTGGCGGAATTGAAACCGGTCTTTGCCGCCGAAAAGATTCCGGCCGAACTCGTGTGGCTCGCCGAGGTGGAATCATCCTTCAACGCCAACGCCCGCAGTCCGGTCGGCGCGGCGGGGTTGTTCCAGTTGATGCCCGCCACGGCGAAACGCTTTGGCCTGCGCACCTGGCCGCTGGACCAGCGCACAGATGCAAACGCCAGCGCCCATGCCGCCGCGAAGTATCTCCACTTTCTCCACACCCGCTTCAAAGATTGGCGGCTCGCGCTTGCCGCCTACAACTCCGGCGAGGGCACCGTCCAGAAATTGCTCGACCGGCATAAGGCGAAGTCCTTCGACGCCATCGCCACGCATCTGCCCGCCGAGACGCAGATGTATGTGCCGAAGGTGGAGGCCGTGATTCTCCGTCGCGAAGGCGTGAAGCTCGAGGACCTCGCGCCGGAGGCCTGACAGCAACGCGCGTTCAATATTAAAGTCCGGCAAACTCCGGAGTTCGCTGTTTTCATTTTTGCATTTCAACCCTAGAGTCCGCCCGTGCATCCGATTGCTTTTGATCTGGGCAGCTATCAAGTCCGCTGGTACGGCGTGATGCTGGCCCTGGGGTTTTACGCCGGCTTCTGGACGGCGGGCCGCCGCTGTCTCCGCGATGGCATCGCGCCGGGAAGAATCATGGACCTCGGCCCGTGGCTCATGCTCGGCGGGATTCTCGGCGCGCGGACGCTTTACGTGATTACGTATTGGGATGACCTGATCGCACACCCCTTGTTCCCCAATGCGCCGTGGACGGAAGTGTTCATGGTGCAACGCGGTGGTCTGGTGTTTTACGGCGGCCTGCTCGGCGCGGCCCTCGGCACGGTTCTGTTCGCGTGGCTGAAAAAAATCCCGCTCTGGAAACTCACCGATGTCCTCGCGCCCAGCATCGCGCTCGGCTACGTCTTCGGCCGGATCGGCTGCCTGCTCAACGGTTGCTGCTACGGCCGCGCGTGCAGTCTGCCGTGGGCGATAACGTATCCTGAATTTCATGAGACGCACCCCGAACATCTGGCGGCCATCCCGGTGCATCCGACGCAGGTTTACGATTCGCTGTTGAGCCTCGGCTTGTATCTGGCGCTGGCGTGGGCGTATCGCCGCAAGAAATTCGACGGCCAAATCCTGGCGCTCTACCTGATGTGTTACGCCGTGACGCGTTCCTTCGTGGAACTGTTTCGCGGCGACTATGACGAGGCGCATCGCCACAGCGGGCTGACGCCGGCGCATTTGGTAAGCATGGGCATCTTCGCGGCGGGTGCAGGGTTGTTCGTGTGGCGCCGCCGGTTTCAGACCCAGGCCAAGATTTGACAGAATGAACAGCATTGTTTCAGGTTGGCGCCGCGCACTCTTAATTTTGTGAACTCTGTCGCACCTCTTTTCCTTGCCGGCCCGACCGCCGTTGGTAAATCGGAGATGGCCCTCGCGCTCGCAGAAAAGATCGGCGGCGAAATCATCTCCGTGGATTCCATGCAGGTCTATCGCGGCCTGGACATCGGCACCGCCAAGCCTTCCATCGCCGAACGCGTACGCGTCCCTCATCACTTGATTGATGTGGTGGAATTGCATGAGCCGTTTGACGCGGCGAAGTTTGTGGAACTGGCAAACCTGGCGGTGGGGGAAATCCAGGCGCGTCAGCGCGTCCCGATTTTCTGCGGCGGCACGGGGCTTTATTTCAAGGCGTTGCTCAAAGGTCTCGGCACTGCGCCGCCGTCCGATGAGAAACTCCGCGCCGAACTTGAAGCCGCGCCGCTGGCGGAACTACTCCGTGAACTTGAGCAGCGTGACCCGGTGACGTTTGCAAAGATTGACCGGCAAAATCCGCGACGAGTCGTCCGTGCGGTGGAGGTGATCCGGCTGACGGGCAGACCTTTTTCAGAACAACGCGCGGAATGGAAACCAGAAACCAGAAACCAGAAACCAGAAACCATTTTTGCGCTGACGCGCAAGCCGGAGGAGTTGCATCGCCGCATCGGGGTTCGAGTGGACGAGATGTTTCGACAGGGGCTGGTGGAGGAAACCCGCCGCCTGCTCGACCACGGTCTCGAACAAAATCGCACCGCCATGCAAGCCATCGGTTACCGGCAGGTGGTCGAGCATCTGCGCGGCGAACGTTCGTTGCCGGAGACGATTGAGTTGGTGAAAATCAAGACGCGCCAATACGCCAAGCGGCAGATGACGTGGCTGCGTCAGCAATTCAACCCGACGTGGATCGAGTTGGATTCCAGCGTTGCGGCCGCAA
Organism: Verrucomicrobiota bacterium; assembly: GCA_025363535.1. Classification (GTDB taxonomy): domain Bacteria; phylum Verrucomicrobiota; class Verrucomicrobiia; order Limisphaerales; family CAIQOK01; genus CAIQOK01. Next base: position 2,732 of record JANYDP010000501.1, read on the forward strand.
AAGTCGTTGCGCAGTTGGAAGCGCAGTCGGTGTCCTGACAATTGGCAGAACGCCCCGGCACGGGACAACCCCGACGACTGGTTTGGCGAGTCCCGCTCCGTTGTCGGCGCATTGGCAGATCGGCAACTGGCATGGCGCCTGCACTGCATTGGAGTCTATGCTTCCGACTCGCGCGCTAGACTTTTCTCTTGTCCAAAGTTTTTCAAGGCGCGCGCATTTGAACCAAGTAGCGTCCTTGCTTCTCTGCCTGTTGGTTCTGGTCGTTCCCCAATCCAAGGCCGACATCTTCGTGCCCACCGATTACGCCACGATTCAATCAGCCATCAACGCTGCGCTTCCCGGAGAGGTCATCCACCTAGCCGCCGGACGTTACGCCGAGACGCTGACGATCAACAAGAGCCTGACACTCACCGGCAGCGGCACAAATAACTGCGTTGTCTATTCCTCCACGAATATTCCGCTCGTCAACATCGCCGGGCCGGGAACGGTTACGCTCTCGAACTTTGAAATCAACGGCGGCAATTATGGTTTCGGCGGTTACAACGGCACGTCGTTTCAAGGCATCGTGGCGACGAACGTCAATCTGGTTTTGGACACCGTCGCGGTGAATCAAATCATCAACTACATGGTGACGGTCGTGAACGGAACGATTGCCGCGACGAATGTGGCGTTGTGGACGCGGGATTTGTTCGTTCAATGTGACGTTGGCTTTCAGTTGAAAGGTTGCACCGGCACGATCAGCCGGTTGGCGCAGGACGGCGGGCGCATTGACCACACGATCAACATCAACGCCACCCCCGCCAATTATTCCAGCGTCACCATTGAGAATTCCCGCATCCGTACCTCCAGCGGTTCCTACGGCAATTGCATCCGCACCTACGTCAATTCCAATGTCCGCATCGCCAACTGCTACCTCTATCGCGCTGCCGGAGAAACGGTGCCGGCTTATCCGGCCTTCAACCACAGCGGCATCAGCGTGAACGGTTACAGCAACACCGTCGTCATCGTGGGCAACACGATTTCCAACCAGCCGTGGGCAATGTATTTCTACGGCTCGCCCGGAATCGGAGGCAACCAATTGCTTGTGGAGAGCAACAGTATTTTGAACTCGACCCTCGGCGGCATCGTCTGGGACGGCATGAACTACAAGGGCGTTGATCTCGGCGGTGGTGGTCTGGGCAGTCGCGGGGGAAATGTTTTCTCTGAAGCGCCTGCGCCGCCAGCCACGTTTTTCAACGACGTACTCTTCACCAACTCCAGCACCTATTCCAGCGCGAACATTTTTGCGCTGCACAACACCTGGAGCAATCCGGCGAACAAGGAGAGCGTCATCTTTGACAAGCTGGACAACACGAACTCAGGCCGGCTGCTCACGGAGGATCTCATGATCAAAACCTTCACGCTGGATGCCGGCCGGCGCCCGGTGTTGTCGTGGAACGAACGCGGCGCAGGTGAGAAATACACGGTGGAAGTCTGCACCAACCTGACGGCACCAAACTGGACAAACGCGCCCGGCTCATGGCCGATCACAAATGTGAGTCTCGCCGACAAATTCTGGACGAACCCCGCCGCGCTTTCGGCAAACGTCTTCTACCGCCTCCGTTCGGTCGTGCCGTGATGCCGAAGGAACACGTAAAATCAAACGCATCCCTGCCCTGTACGCTTCAATCGCCGTAGTTGAACGGGTCGGAGTATTTCACGTTGGTGGCCAGGTTCGGGTCGGTCAGGGTTTTGAGAAACGCGACCAGCGCGGCCTTTTGCGCGGTCGTCAGGTTGAGGCGAAGCACCGGCCCCGGCGGCTGGCCGGGCGGCGTCGGCACGCGCAGCGGCGGGGAGAGGTTTGAATTATCCACCACGCCCGAGTTATAGAACTCGACGACCTGTTCCAGATTCGTGAAGCGACCGTCGTGCATGTAAGGCGCGGTCAGTTCGATATTTCGCAGCGAGGGCACTTTGAACTTGCCACTGTCTGCCGAAAGGCCGGTGATCTCGCCCACGCCTTTGTCCAAATAGGGGAATTCCAGACCGTTGTTGTTGAGCGCCGATCCGGGCACAAAATTGTCCGTGCCGTGGCAGGCGGCACAGGTGGCCGGAGGGTTGTTGGGACCGCTGACTTGGCCGAGGAAAATCCGGCGGCCCAAATCTTCTTGCGCGGTGAGGCTGCTGAAATTGTTCGAGACCGCCCGGTCGTATTTAGAGCTGCTGGAAATGATGGAGCGGACAAATTGCGCCAAGGCGCGCGAAATGCGGTTGGTGGTGATGCCCGGCGAACCGAACGTGACGGCGAAAAGATTCGTGTAGAACGGTTCGGCCGCGAGCCGGTTGGTGAGCGTGCCGAGGGTCATGCCCATTTCGACCGGGTTTTGAATCGGCATCAGCACCTGGTCTTCCAGCGTGTTGGCGCGTTCGTCCCAGAAAAAATGACGGCGCTGATACCAGCGGGCGTGGCTCAGGCCCATCGCGTTCCGGCCACCCAGACTGCCGTCGAACCCGACGCTAAACTGGCGTGGGTCGGAAAAGCCGTGCGCCTGCTGGTGACATGAGGCGCACGACACGGTTTGATTGGTCGAGAGCCGTTTGTCATAAAACAAAATGCGACCCAGCGTCGCCCCCGCGTCCGTGGTGAGGTTGTTGGCGGGTGTGTTGTCCTGGCCCAGAATCGGGTTGACCAAAAAACTCACCGGCAACACCGGCGCGGCGTAGTTGAACGAAATGGCCGGCAACAGCAATGCGTTGGTCGTGGTGCTGGAAATATCCTGCCGCGCGGCATCGTAGAAGGCGCGGTAAAAGTTTCCCGGAGTCGCGGAGTCGCCGGCGAGGCTGCGATGATAGGAACCATTGTGAATTTTCCAGGACTCCAGTTCGGTCCAGTCCACGAGGTTGCTGGAGGTTTGAATGATCCAGACCTGGTCGCCGGAATTGCTGATGCTCAGGCTGGCGGTCAGGCTCAGGGAGGAACTCGGCGCTACTGAAACGGCGGCAGCGGCGGCGGCAGTGGGTTCGAGTGCGAGCGCGCCAAGCGCGGCAACCCAACAGAGGAGGGATAGGTTCGCTTTCATGCGAACACCCTGCCTGAGGCAACCTTAAGGAAACGTGAAGACGGAGTGGAGCGGGTGAAGGGAATCGAACCCTCGTATGGAGTTTGGAAAACTCCTGTTCTACCATTGAACTACACCCGCGACGAGACGGCGAAAGAATAGCGACCGCGCTTGCGTTGTCAATTCGCCAGCGTGTATTCTGCGCCGAATGAATTCGCTGCTGCTCACCGGCGGGCGCGTGATTGATCCCGCCAACCGCCTGGATTCTCCCGCCGACCTGCTCATCTTGAATGGCAAAATCTCCGCCGTCGGCGCGGCGGCGGCCACCGGCGCCCCGCGTGATATCGAGACAATGGACGTGCGCGGTCTCATCGTCTGCCCGGGTTTGATTGATCTGCATGTGCATCTCCGCGAACCGGGACAGTCCGCGAAAGAAACCATCGCCACCGGCATGGCGGCGGCGGCGCGCGGCGGCTTCACCTCGGTCGTCTGCATGCCGAACACTTCACCCGCGATTGACAACGCCGGCACCGTCGTGCTCATCCGCGAGCGCGCAATGCGCGAGGGCGGCGTGAATGTGTTTGTCACCGGCGCGATCACCAAGGGCATTGCCGGCGAAGAACTCGCGCCCATCGGCGGATTGAAAAAGGCCGGCGTGGTCGCCATCACCGACGACGGGCACTGCGTCCAAAACAACGATCTCATGCGCCGCGCTTGCGAGTATGCGAAGATGTTTGATCTGCCGGTGATGGATCATTGCCAGGATTATTCGCTCGTGACGGACGGCGTGATGCACGAGGGCTACTGGAGCACGGCGCTGGGGCTGCGCGGCTGGCCGTCGGCGGGCGAGGAGATGATCGTGGCGCGGAACATCCTGCTCGCGGAACTGACGGGCGCGAAAATCCATTGCCAGCATCTGAGCGCGGCGGGCAGCGCGCAGTTGCTGCGGGACGCGAAGAAACGCGGTGTGCCGATTTCCGGTGAGGCGTGCCCGCATCATTTTACTTTGACCGACGCGGCAATTGCCGGCAGCGAGAAATTCTGGAAGGCGGATGGCAAAGGCGTCTTTGGTTTCAAATCGCCGACGCAACCGTTCCCTGAATGGCCGAATTACGACACGAACTTCAAAATGAATCCGCCGCTCCGCTCGGCGCGCGACCGCGAAGCGATTCTTGAAGGGCTGGCCGACGGAACGATTGAAATCTTGTGCAGCGACCATGCGCCGCACTGTGATTACGAAAAAGAAGTGGAGTTTGATTACGCCCCGTTTGGCATCACCGGCTTGGAAACCGAACTCGCGTTGTCGCTTATGCAACTGGTTCACACCGGCCGCCTTTCGCTGACTGACATGATTGCCAAATACACGGTGAACCCAGCCCGCCTGTTGAATCTCGCCAAAGGCACGTTGAGCGTGGGCGCGGCGGCGGACGTCACCGTGTTCGCCCCGGAGCGCGACTGGTCGTTTGCCCGAAGCGACACGGCCAGCAAGTCGGCGAACAACCCTTTTTACGGCTGGCCGCTGAAGGGGAAGGCCGTGGCCACCATTGTGGCCGGGAAAAAAATCTGGGTTGAACAAACCCAACCGGTCGGCGTCTAACCTTCAACGAACGAATCCATTTATTTATGAAAAAAATCGCAATCGCACTGCTCGCCGGCTGGACCTTGATCCAATCACAGGCTGCCGAACTTCAATGGCTCACCGACCTGCCCAAAGCCCAAGCCAAGGCCAAGGCGGAAAACAAAATGGTGCTACTGGATTTCACCGGCTCGGACTGGTGCATCTGGTGTACCCGCTTGAAAAACGAGGTGTTCTCCCAGGCGGCGTTCGCCGAGTACGCCAGCAAAAACCTGGTACTGGTGGAGGTGGATTTCCCACACTACAAAACCTTGAGCGCCGGGCAAAAGGCGGCCAATGATGCGTTGCAGGAGAAATACAAGGTCGAAGGATTTCCCACCATCATCGTGCTGAACTCCGAAGGCAAGAAGGTTGGGGAATTGGGCTACATGAAAGGCGGCCCGGCGGCGTTCACGGCCGAACTGGACAAGGCGAAGAAGCATTGACCCATCCCGTCTGGCTTTCCACCGGCGCGGCCCAAAATGGCCGCGCCTTTTTTCTGGTGAAGTGCCGCGCCCCGCTCTAGCATCGCGCGACAGTTGCGAAAAAATGAAGGCGATTCTGGCTCTCGAAGACGGCTCAGTGTTTCACGGCGAAGGTTTTGGCGCGCGCGCCTCGGCCTGCGGCGAGGTTTGCTTTAACACCTCGATGACCGGTTATCAGGAAATTCTCACCGACCCTTCCTACAAAGGTCAGATCGTCACGATGACGTATCCGCTCATCGGCAATTACGGCGTGAACAAACAGGACATCGAATCATGGCGTCCCCATGCCGCCGGCTTTGTCATCCGCGAACTCTCCCCGGTCGTCAGCAACTGGCGGGCGGATTTTTCGCTCGGCGACTATCTCGAACAAAACGGCATTCCCGGCATCCAGGGCATTGACACGCGGGCGCTGACCAAAAAACTCCGCGTGCGCGGCGCATTGAACGGCTTCATCACCACGGAAGATATTTCCACCGAGGACGCGCTGGCCCGCGCCCAAAGCTGGCCCGGACTGATCGGCCAGGATTACGTGAAGGAAGTCACGCACAAGCAAGCGTTCCGCTGGGACGAAAAAGACGAGCAAAGCGCAGCGTTCGATCTCGTGCGCGGCGTGAAGGGCGGCGACGCCCGCCACACCCGCAAGCCCCTGCCGGCGGCGGACATTCCCATCGTGGCCTTTGATTACGGGATGAAATACAACATCCTGCGCCGCCTGCGGCAGCAGGGTTTCGCCGTGCAGGTGCTGCCCGCGACCGCGACCGCCGCCGACGCGCTCAAGCACAAGCCCGCCGGAATTTTTCTCTCGAACGGCCCCGGCGATCCGGCCGCGCTCGACTACATCGTCCGCGAAGTGAAGACGCTGACCGAGACGGGCGTTCCGATTTTTGGCATCTGCCTCGGCCACCAGATTCTCGGCCAGGCGCTCGGCGGAAAAACATTCAAATTAAAATTCGGTCATCGCGGCGGCAACCAGCCCGTGAAAGATTTGGAAAGCGGCAGGGTGGAAATCACCTCGCAAAATCACGGGTTCGCGGTGGATGCGAAATCGTTGCCCGCCCAAGTGTCGGTGAACCGCGTAAACCTGAACGACCAGACCGTCGAAGGTTTGCGGCATAAAACCAGGCCGATCTTTTGCGTGCAGTATCATCCCGAGGCCTCGCCCGGGCCGCATGATTCCACCCCGCTGTTCGCCGAATTCCGCGCGTTGATTGAGAAAGCGTGATGCGCGAAACGAGCATGACATCCGGGCCGAACGCCGTTTCACGTTTCACGCTTCACGTTTCACGCCCAACATTTCCGTTTGACTTGAAAGAGCCGGTGAAGATAATCCCTCAGAAGTAAGCAATCCCTATGGCAAAACTCGTCATCCAAAGCGCGGAACAAAAAGGCCGCTCGTACGAGCTGAAGGTGGACAAAACCACCGTCGGCCGGGTGGATGACAATACGTTTCAAATTGCCGACGCTTCCGTTTCCAGCCATCACTGCGAGATTTTACTGCGCGGCACCGACGTGGTCATCAAGGATTTGAATTCCACCAACGGCACCTTCATCAACGAAGACCGGATTTCCGAAAGCGTCCTCAAGCCGGGTCAGAAACTTCGCCTGGGGCAGATTGAATTGAGTCTGGAAACTGCGGATGCGCCCGCCACCACGACCACCGCGCCGCCGCCGGCTGGAGCGCCCGCCCCGATAACCGGCACCCCGAAAAAACAGGTGGATCAAACCGTCGTCATGAAACGCGGCGTCAGCCTGGATGAACTGGAACAGGGTACCCGCACCACCGGCTTCGACACCGCAAACAAGGGCTTCTCCAAGAAGACCAACAAGACCAACAAATGGTTTTTGATCGGCGGCATCATCATCGTCGTCATCGTCGTCATCGCGTTCCTCGCCCTCCTCTCCACCGTCGGTAGCAAGAAGTAACCGCCGGGTGCCGCCCGTTCTATTTTTCCTTCAGCCACCGCGCCACGTCCGCCGCCGAGTATGTGATTAAAATGTCCGCGCCCGCGCGTCGCATCGCCAACAGACTTTCCAGCGTCACCGCGCGTTCATCAATCCAGCCCTGCGCCGCCGCCGCCTTGATCATCGAATACTCCCCGCTCACGGCGTAGGCCGCCGTCGGATAGCCAAACTCGGTTTTGACGCGGTGCAAAATATCCAGGTACGCCAGCGCCGGTTTCACCATCACGATGTCCGCACCTTCTTGAATATCCAGCGCCACCTCACGCAACGCCTCATTCGCATTCGCCGCGTCCATCTGATAACTGTGACGATCCCCGAACTGCGGTGTGGACTCGGCGACTTCCCGGAACGGCCCGTAAAACGCTGACGCAAATTTCGCCGCATACGACATGATCGGTGTTTCGGTAAAACCTTTTTCATCCAGCGCCGCCCGGATCGCCCGCACGCGGCCGTCCATCATGTCGCTCGGTGCCACCATGTCCGCGCCTGCCTCGGCATGGCTGGCGGCGGTGCGGGCCAGCAGCGCGAGTGACGGGTCGTTCAAAATTTTCCCGCCCTGCACCACGCCGCAATGCCCGTGCGCCATGTATTCACACAGGCAGACATCGGTGATGACGAGCAACTCCGGCAGCTCTTTTTTCAGCAGCCGCACCGTCTGCTGCACAATTCCCTTGGCCGCATACGCCCCGGAAGCCTGCGCGTCTTTTTTATCGGGAATGCCGAACAGCAACACCGCTGGCACGCCGAGCGCATAAGCCGCTGTTGCCTCGCGCAGAATTTCGTCCGGCGACATCTGGAACACGCCGGGCATGGCGGCAACCGGGTGGCGAAGCTTTTTCCCCTGGCGCACAAAGAGCGGCAGGACCATTTGCGAAACGCTCAACTGGGTTTCCGCCACGAGCCGGCGCAACGCCGGAGATTGGCGCAGACGACGAGGGCGAGAAACAGGATAGCCGGGCAAAGTCATGGATTGAGTTTAGATTTTGTCGGCAGCGGGCAAAAGCGGAAAGTGAATGATCGAAACCAACCGTCTCTCGCGAGGCGCCCTCGCCAACACACACTGCAAAGCGGCAGATTACACCCGTTGCATCCCATAATCAGGATGCCGCTTGTTGTGTCGAACATGCATTACGCACAATGATTCAGCGTGAACTTCGTAGAGCACATGATACGGAAACCGGCGCACATTCGCGCGACGGAAACCGTGGTCAACGAGATGAAAACGAAGGGGATTGGTTGCCGCTTGAGCGATCATTGAGCGCACCTCCGTATGAAATTCATCTGCCAGTCGGGTGGAAATCCCTTCGTAATATTTCAGCGCCTCCATGAAGTCCCGCTTCACCAGCGGGTGATAAATTATTTCCACGCGGCGCGTTCCCGTTGCACGGAAGCCCAAAACTCATCCGCCCGGATCGGTTGAACCCGGCCCGAATCCATCTCATCACGTCGTCGAACCGCTTCCGCCACGCCTTCCACAGCCGCATCTTCATCGCTGTGCGGTGGCAACGAATCCAGAAGCCACGCGGCTAGTGACCCGCGTTCCTTGTCGGGCAACTCGGCCACGGCGTTTTTAATTTGGCTCAAGGACATGCTTGGAAGTTACCCGGTTGAGATTACTCGCGCAAGTGAGACAAACAACGCTTGGCTTCAGACCTGAGGCAGGTGAGCAGTGGCCGGGCGTCATGGGGAAATGTTCCGTTGATTTATTTTGAAATGCTGATGTGAAAAAGGGTTGCTGACTTGTTACGCTGAAATCAAATGAAAGCGTTTAGTCTTCTTCACTGCGGCACGGCCCGATAAAACCGTTGACTGTTCGTAAGCGAACCTGGGTCAACGTAAACATATGGCTGCGTAGCCGACAAGGTCACGGTTGCTATGGTTGTCCAGTTTGATCCTCCGCCCAGCGCGGGCACGGACTGGATGTTGTAATTCGCACCGACCGGACCATACAAAATCAGCGCGGGCAAAAGCCTGGCGTTGAGGAATGACAGGCTGATAGCGGCGCTGGTGTTCGTTCCCTGCGAATTGGCAATCACGACCTGATAATAGCCGAGACTGCCAAGGCTGGAGGAACCAGCTTGGTAACTGGCTCCCGTAGCGCCACCGATGTTTGTAAAAGTCACACCGTCGGAAGAGAACTGCCATTGGTAAGTCGGCGGCGGAAAGCCCGTGGCCAGCGAAGAGAAGCTAAAGCCTTGGCCGAAACCAATGACTTGGTTCGTAGGCGTCTGGAGGAATGTCGGCGGAGTCAACCCCATGACGACGACTTGGAAACTGTTCGTCACGCTCAAATGCTGGCTGTTCACCGCCCACGGATTGTTGTCGGTCACACTGACAAAGATGGTGCTGGTGCCGACCTGCTGCGTAGTCGGCGTCCACGTCAACACACCGGTATTGGAATCGAGAACGACGCCAGACGGTGCGGAGACAATGGCAAACGTGAGCGTGTTGGCTGGAATATCCGCATCTGTGGCCGTGTTGGTGACGGTCAAGGTAGTCGTGGCATAAAGCGTTTGCGTGCCGGGCACGGTCAAGACCGGAGCCATGTTCATTTCATTGACGACGACGGTGAAATTGGTCGAAGCCACATTTGTGCCTGCTTGATAGACGGCGTAGGTGATGTTGGCATTGGTGCTTGGTCCCTGCGACTCTGTTGGCGTCCACGATATGGTGCCGCTATTCGTACCTACCGTCATGCCAGTAGGAGCATTGGATAATCCGAATGTGTAACTGCCGCTGCTGACCGTGGGTGTGTATTGCCACAACACTTGCTCGTTAATGTTGGTATTTTGAATTGATAACGACGGCCCGATGAATGTTACCGCGATGGCGTCGAAAAATACGGTGCTATCATAGACGAAGTTTGACACAATAACGAAGGTCAATTGGTGAGAACCAGCAGTAGCG
>JANYDP010000543.1 GCA_025363535.1 Verrucomicrobiota bacterium
ACAAATCCGACAACGGCACGCTCATCCTGGCCGCGGCGGAAACATTTACCGGCAGCGCCTTCCTCCACAGCGGCGTCACCGTCATTGACACCGGCGGCTCCATCACCAACGGCAGTTTCCACGATGTCGGACAAAACGGCACCGACACGGCCACGCTCACCTTGAAGGGAACCGGCTCGTTCGGCACCACATCTGATTTCAACGTCGGTGACATTGACAGCTCCGCCGGTGTTTTGAACGTTCAAGACACGGCCACCCTCACGATGAACGCCTTCTTCATCGGCTCCGCCAACGCCGCCGGTTCCACCGCGAGCGGCATCGTCAATCAATCTGGCGGCACCGTCACCGAAGTCAGCGCCGCTGTCGGAACCTTCGCGATTGGCGGTCGCACCTCGGTTTCCGGTGTGGGTGTGTATAACATGATCGGCGGCACCTTGAACGCAAACGGCGGCATCCGTGTTGGCGGCACCGGCATCGGCACGCTGAACCAGAGCGGCGGCACCATCAACGCCAAGGGTGGTATGAACATCGCGCGCATCGCGGGCTCATTCGGTACGAACAATCTGAACGGCGGCGTGCTCTCTACGCTTAACATCGCTACGAGCACGGGCGTCAACGCAGTTTTCAATTTCAACGGCGGCACGTTGCAGGCCAACTTCACGCCTGGCAGCCCTTGGTTTGGCACCGGCATTCAGGCCAACATTCTGGCGGGTGGAGCGTTCATTGATTCATCCAACAACAACGTTGCTGTCAACGCTCCTCTGCTCGCTGGCAGTGCGAACGGCGGCCTCACCAAGCGCGGCACCGGCACGCTCACGCTCAATGGCGTCAACACCTTCACCGGCCCGATCACCAACGCCGCCGGCACGCTCGTCTTGAACAGCGCCAGCACCTACGTCGGTGCTCTCGCCGTCAACGCGGGCATTGTGCAGTTTAATGCCTCCACCGTATTCCAAGGCCCGACCCTGGTGAGCAACGCTGCGACTCTGGCCGTCACGCAGGTGGGCAGCACGCCGGTGACGATCAGCAACCTTACGCTCAACGGCGCTCCTTCGGGTGTTGGTTCCGTGTTGAGCCTCACGCCCGGTGCGGCAAACAATCCCGCCGTGGCCATGTTGAATTGCGGCACTTTGACGCTGAACGGCACCAACACCATCAGCCTCGCTGCCGTTAACACTGGTTCGTTCGCGCTGGTGAAATACTTTGGAGCCATCGCCGGTTCCGGCAACTGCACCAACCTCACCTTGCCGCAGGGCGCGACGGGTTTTGTTTCCAACAGCGCGGCCAACTCCACTCTATATGCGGTCATCACCAGCACCGGCCCCGGTCTCGTCTGGACCGGCACCAATGCCACTGCGTTGAATACATGGGATCTCAACCTCTCCACCAACTGGACGGTCAACCTGGTGCCGACGTCATACCACCAGATCATCAGTCCCGGCGATGCCGTGCTCTTCAACGACATCGGCAGTGGCACGGTTCTGCTGAACGCCAACGCCGCCCCGGCCAGCATGATCATCAGCAACAACGCCAAGGCCTACACCTTCAGCGGCACCGGCGGCGTCTCCGGCCCGGCCAGCCTGCTCAAGGTCGGCACCGGTACGGCCATCATGAACCTGACCAACAACACCTACGCGGGCAACACCGTCATCAGCAACGGCACGCTCCAGGTCGTCAACTACGGCGTCGGCTCCAGCATCTCGCCGTCCGGCAACCTGAACATTGGCGGCAGCGGCACGCTGTCACTCTCGGCCCAGCAGGCCAATGTCGTCACCACATTCCGTGAATTGACCGGCTCCGGTGTCATCAGTTACACGGGCGGTTTCAATTCCATCCTCAGCTTCGGCGGCACCGCGGGTGGTACCTGGAATGGTTCGATCCGCGATGCGGGCGGCGGCGGTCTCTCACTGACCAAGACCGGCACCGGCACTTGGATCGTTGGCGGCACGAACTACTTCAACAACGGCGACGGCTTCTTCGCCGTGTCGCAGGCGCAGTTGAACGGCGGCACC
>JANYDP010000548.1 GCA_025363535.1 Verrucomicrobiota bacterium
GCCAGGTGAACAGCGGGACGTTGAGCCAGAACGGAATCGAATACTTGCAGTGCGGACAATGCGACGGCGGTGAAACGATGCTCTGCCCCAGCGGCATCCGATGGATGCACACATTGAGGAAACTGCCCACGATGCTGCCGAACGTGAAAAAAACCAGGGACCAGAAATGAAACGGCACACGCGCCCAGACGTTCGGATCGAAGATGGGTTCAAAGGCCATAGACGTTTTTTTTCAGCGCGGCGCGCATGATCTCCACCGGCGCGGGCTGGCCGCTCCAGATTTCCTGCGCCTTCGCGCCTTGATACAGCAACATGCCAAGACCATTGGCAATCCGGCAACCCGCAACCTTGGCGGCGCGCAGCAGCGGCGTTTCGCTGGGACGATAAATCATGTCATAGACGGCCTGTGTCTGACGGAGCGAAAATTGTTTGGCGTCCAGCGGCAACGGATCTTCCACCGCCAAGCCCAGTGAAGTTGCGTTGATCGTCAGGTCCACTTCGCCCCGGGGATATTCCACATGTACTTTCACGTCAAGATGTCGGCGGCGCACCTCGGCCGCGACGGAACCAGCCTTGGACGGCGTGCGGTTGATGAGAAACAATTCCCCCACATTTTCCGCCGCGAGTTTCAGTGCCGCCACCCGCCCTGCCCCGCCCGCGCCCAGCACGAGCACCCGCGCGCCGCGAAGTTCAACGCCGAGATCTTCCCGCAGCGACCGCGTGATCGCATCCGCGTCGGTATTAAAACCTTGCGAACGGATTTTATCGGGCGGCGTCTCGGTAAATTGATGCAGCGGCAGCCAGGTTCCACTTTTGTCGCGGCCTTCGAAGCGCACCGTGTTGACCGCGCCCCAGTGTTTGGCCGATTCGTCCAGCACGTCCACCATGTCCATGGCGAGGAGCTTGTGCGGCACGGTGAGGTTCAAGCCCACGAACTGCATGGCCTTGGCGCCGAGCAGCGCCGGGCGCAATTCTTCGGGGCGGACTTCCAAGGCCAGGTAGCGCCAGTTCAGGCCGAGCGCGGCCAGGCCGGCGTTTTGCATTGCCGGCGAGGCGGAGTGTTTGATGGGATGCCCGTACACCGCGCAATAGCGCGTGCTGGCATTGATGGGCGATGCGAACAGTTCGGACACGCGCTGTTTATAGTCAGCCGTCCGCCAAGTTCAAAGTCCAAACTCGCGACGCGCACTCAGCCGCCGGGATAAAAACTTTCGCTCAACAGAAAGTTCAAGTCCTGCATCGCCAGCGTGAGTTCGCCAAAGCGGTCGGCGCTTTCGTCGTCGAGCGCGCCGGTTTCCGCGCGCCGCTGCATTTTGCGGAACCGGATGCTCAAGGCCGCGCCTTCATTCGCATCGCCGAGTTCGCGCAACAATTTCGCAACCTTGTCCGCGCGGCGACGGGCGAGCCGGATGGTACGCAACGCGGCGTCCGCCTTGACCTTGCCGGCCTTGAACTGTTGCAGGAGCGCACACTCGAAGGCGCAGCAGTATTGCGGACGGTCGGCGTAAATCTCGCAGCGGCAGCCGTCGAAGGTAGCACAGGGCTGATGAAATTTCCGCTTTCCCCTTTCCCCTTTCCCCTTTGCCAGAAGTTTCAAACCCAGTTCCCGGAGGCGCGCGGCATCATCGCCCGGCTGCAACTGGCCGTTGGCAAAGATGACGCCGTTGCAGCACAGGCCGCATTCGAGGCAAAGCGGATTGGAGTCGGCAGATGTTTTCAATGCGCTCAAGTTAGTGGCTGCGGATTTTTTGGAAACCATGAAGTCGCTCCACCGCTGCGGTTCGCGAACGCCCGGGCAGTTTTTCACCTGCGGCTTGAGCGTCTGCCGGTTCACTGTTTGCTTGGCGTCCGCCTTCAACCACGCCTATCCTTCGTGCTCAACCGGCCCATGGCCGCGCCGGAAAAATATGAACATGCAGAAATTCGCCTCGCTCCTTTCGTTGACCGCTGTGTTGCTGATTTCAAACGTCACCAACGCCACGGCCAGCCCCGAACTCGATCTCGCCCGCCAGTTCAACCGCGCGTTCATCGAGGTCGCCGATCACGCGGCGACCAACGTAGTCGTCATCAACGTCGTAGAAAAACCCGGCACCGCGAACGCCGAACCCTTCGACGAGGAAACCGACGCCGCGCCGCACGACCCGAAAAAACCCGGACACTCGCACAAAGCTGAAAAAATGTTTGGCCAGGGTTCCGGCGTCATCATCCGCAAGGACGGCTACCTCCTCACCAACAACCACGTCGTCGAGAACGCGGAAAAGATCGAAGTGAAGTTGCGCGATGGCCGGACGTTTCCCGCCGAGATTGTTGGCCGCGACGCCGACTCCGATCTGGCGGTGTTAAAAATCTCCGCGACCGACCTGCCCGTCGCCAAGCTTGCCGACTCGTCCAAGACGCGCGTGGGGGAATTCGCCATCGCCATCGGCGCGCCTTTCAGCCTGGATTACAGCGTCACCTTCGGTCACGTCAGCGCCAAGGGCCGCTCGAACGTCGTGCCCATGTGGGAGGAAGGCGGCGCGCTGGATCAGGATTACATTCAGACGGACGCGAACATCAATCCGGGCAACAGCGGCGGGCCGTTGCTCAACATTGACGGCGAAGTCATCGGCATCAACACGCTCATTCGCGGACTGCACACCGGCATCGGCTTCGCCATCCCAAGCAATCTGGCGAAGGAAATTTCCGACCAGCTTATCACCGCCGGAAAAATCATCCGCCCGTGGCTGGGCGTCCGGATTCATTCCGTCGCCGACGACCCGGACTTTCATGAACTCCTGCCCGAAGTGGAAAACGGCGTCATCGT